>CAJWGH010000001.1 GCA_913031095.1 uncultured Chloroflexota bacterium
CGGGGGTTCGAATCCTCCCGCTCCTGCCAACTTTTAGGCACAAAGAAGCCCCGCAGATTTCGGTCTGCGGGGCTTCTCTTTTGGCCAGATTGCCAAACGTCGACCAACGGTTTTGGTTTGCGTCGGCATTTTGGGCACCTTATCCTCTTATGGTTGGCAGTCCCATTCTTCTTCCGCTTCCGGTTTTGGGTCTCCCGAGAATATCACTAACAACAATCACACTCCCTCAGTCCTTATTTAGAACGGCCCAGCGGTATTGTTACCCACGAGCAATGATGTACACAACGGTATAGAGTCCCCAGTTTTGCAATATCGAAAATCTAGATGCCTCTTCTGTCTGTTCTCCACAGCGACGGCCAACTCATCCTGCATATTGGGCAGAACCTGGGAATAGGTGTCCAAGGTGATAATAACGCTGGAATGGCCCCGGGGGATCGCTACAACCTTTGGATTTATGCCAGCTTGCGATGCCATAGTCGCGAAAGCATGGCGCAAGCCGTGGAAGATTAGCGGTAACATTTCCGGTTCTCTGATTAAGAAACAAAATTTTTCGGTGAGAGTGCCAGGCAGTAACATCGACTCTAACGTGGTGGTCGAGTGCGAAATCTCTTTGAACCCCTATACGCCAGAGCGAGGACTCCAACCAAGACTAAAATGACTGGCAAGAAAACCACGAGGCTGATGAGAAAGTCCGCAGCATGTTTCGAGAAAGAGATTAGATTCCGTATAGAACCCGCGAAGGAATTCCTAGGGTCCCATTTACTGCCAATAATCGATGTTTCTTCGATCATGTGCAAGTACAAGAAGGAATTGTCGGTTGTCTTGGTCAAGTAGCTAACGCGCCCCTCGAGACTATCTATTTCACCCCTGAGCCTCATGAGCTCTTTTTCCAACAGGATTATCTCCTCGATATTATCTGTTTCGGACAGCAATGAGAGAAACCGGCTTCCAGTTTCCTTCATTACATCCAATCTTGCCGTGACATCTATATATTCTTCAGTCACATCGTTCGAATTAACATTCTCGCTCTTAACCACGGACGCGATTTCTTTAATCTTTTCAAGTAACTCATAGAACAAGGATTTAGGTACCAATAAAGTTATATTCGCGTATGGTCTGCCTGCAGTTTCTAGGTTCGATTGTGTGACCCAACCCTTGTATGCCGTTACTAGACGTTGAACGCCAATGACGGCTTCATCCAATGATTGAACCTCTAGAGACAAACTCCCGCTTACCTGAACTCTGTCTCCATTAACGATGGGTGTAGTCTCGCCATCCTGTGAGTTGAATCCGCGCTGGGACATGGCAGGAGCGGCTTCCGTTCGTCCTATTGAGATGCCACTCTCATCCAGACCGAAATCTGATTCATTCGAACACGCAACGAGGACCCCAAGGATTGGAAGTATGAGCGCAAAAACGATTGATTTCATTTGTAGAGTATGTCGCTCTACCTAAGACGCCGGTCAATTTGGATCGCGGAAAGAAAGTTTAACATCTAGTTATGTGACTCATAAATCCCTTAAATATTAGGGTATTATTCTGGTCTAGGCACAAAAGCTTGACAGAACAACTTCCTGCGTGCTAGAATAGCCGAGCGTTTTCACAAATTACTGAAGGCGCTCTTTTTTTGCCCGGCGTTAAAGATGAAGAAAGCCCCCTCGTTTGAGGGGGCTTTCTTGTTTCAGGGACACCCCCATCGGGAATGTGCCGGGGGTGGGAGTGTGTTCACCGCGTGCAGCGGCGGCCCCAGCTTTGGGCCGTCTGGTTTTTCTTCTGGGACGTGGAACTTAGTTTGGAACTTTGGAATATAATTTCGGGCATATCTGGGTTCGACGATTAGCAATAATCTTCCCAAATGAGGGATGTGTAATGCCCTGTCAACGAAATTTGTCCCTGCCCGATAAAAATACAGTCGTAAATCCAGTACATTTAACTTAGCCCATACTTCGAGGAGGGTATTCCATGCCAGATCTCTCTCTGCAAACGGCCATGGTTAGTTACGGACATACTAAACCGTTAATTGATGGCACTGTAAATTCAGACCGGGTAAACCTAGTCCATGTGCCGGTCTCCCCGATCCCAACCGCTTTCCGCCGTATGGTCCGGGGGCTTGAGTACGATGTATCCGAGATGGCCATGTCGACTTACTTGTGCGCGTTGGCCCACGACAAACCAATAACCGCCTTCCCTGCGTTCGTGCTGCGCCGTTTTGAACACGACGAGATCTCCTACAACACCAAGTCTGGAATCGAGTCACCCGCTGACTTAAAAGACCGAAGAGTTGGCCTGCGTAGCTATACGTTCACGCCAGGAGTATGGGCACGGGGGATTCTCAGTGACGCCTACGGAGTTGATTCCAGCCAGGTTACCTGGGTTTTGTATGGCGATGAACACGTGGAGGAATATAAAGCCCCTGATAACGTTATTCCCGCTTCCGAGGGCAGCGATATGGTTGCGGATTTGCTGTCAGGCAAGATTGATGCGGCTATTCGTCCAGGAGAAGTAGACTCCCCAGACATCAAGCCTTTGATTGCCAATGCGGATGAAGCAGCTCAGGATTATTTCCTGCAAACGGGTGTGTACCCCATCAGCCACGCGATGGTGGTCAAAAACGAACTCCTCGAAAGCCATCCCTGGCTAGCCGACGAGCTGTACAGCTTGTTCAAAGCTGGTAAGGAGCAATACCTACAGCACCTGAATACTGCCAACAACCTTGACCCGGCAGACCAGGCCATGTCCCGCATGAAACAGATAATCGGTGCAGATCCGATTCCTTATGGGCTCGAAGCCAACAGGGAATCCCTTCAAGCTTTTATGAACTTCAACGTCCAGCAAGGGATTATCTCTGAACCTTTCAAATGGGAAGATATATTTCTACCCGTTTGATTACTTCAGTCTCGCATCAGTAACATTTACCTGATATCCAAACTTCAAAATCACAGAGTTCCACATTGCGTCTCAGTTGGCTGGCCTCTGCAAACGAAATCTCACGGAAAGGAACGCGCCGAATAAGGTTTTGTCTACGGTTTCAGACGATAGACCTAGTCACGCGATGTTCATCACCGAGAAGCATCTCACTTTAAGAGGCTCTTCCAGCACCCTTGGCTTAAGAGTCTCCTCGAAATAGATAGGAACGTCATTTCACTCCAGGACGCCCGAGACGGGTCAGTCATTTGCACGACTATCCGTACTCGTCAAGCTTTGAGCGCTGTTTCCCAAGCTTCTTGAGTCGCTATGTCTTGGGTCCATGGGCGCATCACTGCAGAGGACCGAGCGTCACGATAATAGCGTTCCAACGGATGTTTCTTGAGCATGGACCGACCACCGCAGATTCTAATTGCTTCGCCGGTTAGCTGCACCGCGCCTCGTTGGATTTGGACATGCGCCGCCCGCGCACGTTGGACGCATTCGACCGATGGATCCAATCGTTGCTCTGATATAGCTCTGTAATACAACGCTCTGGCAGACTCCAGAGTAAACAGCATCTCAGCCAGCGCGACGCCGTTTGTCGGAGTAAAGTCACGAATGCCTGTCATCTCCCGCGTTCGGTCGGTTAGGTAGGAAATTGTGAATTCGTATGCTGCTTGCATGAGTCCTAAGAACACAGCGGAAAACGTGATAAATATATGTGGTTGACGTTGGTACAACTGTCCGAAAACACCCGTTGGTAAGATCTCATCATCGAACGAAGCCCTGACATCGTTAAGGGTCATGTCTCGACTAACGGTTGCGCGCATCCCTAACGGATCCCAATCGCCGGTAAAACTAACACCGGGTGCGTGCTTGCTGATTGATAGATACATGGTCCGGTTTTGCCATGGGCCATCATCCATCAAAAGCGCTGGGGTGGCGTAATAATCCGCAGCGCCCGCTGAGGACACGAAAAACTTTCGTCCGTTAATCAAATACCCGTCATCTACTCGGTTAGCTGTAGTCCCGAAACGACGGCCTCCAACATTAAGTTGGTCTTCGAGACCAGACTCTATTGGCTCGCTATGTGGTTGCCCATAGAAGACTCCGTTTTCAACAACTTCGTTGTACCGTCGGGCACTAAGGAGTTTGTGGCGTGTTACTACATCAGACGGTAGATCTAGGCCATCCATCAGAGGGCCCATCATAAGCATAGCCAGACAATGCATGTTAAACGTGAGAGCGGTAGCAGCATTTCCTTGAGCCAATTGTTCGGCGACTAAGCAATACGTCTCAAAATCCGCACCATGGCCTCCATACTCCTTAGGGACGCATAGCCCTAACAGACCAGAAGCTTTCAAGTCCTGATAATCTTCAAATGGAAACACGGCGTCGTTGTCTAGAGTGGAGGCACGTGGAGCGAAACATTCCACTGCGAGTTGGCGAGCTAAATCTATCAGGGCCCGTTGGTTAGGAGATAGATGGAAGTCCATTAAGTAATCCTTCGCAAGGACTTGATTACGGCTAGAAGAAGACGCTTAGGTTCTTCGCCAAAATCACATTGGAATCTAAAACTATGACACGTTTATAGATTTTCCATCGGCCGTCTTCTTTCCTGAGATGGTCTTCCCTACTACCGGAAAACAGGTTTTCATCAGTTTCATGGTGTGACCTATAAAGAATAAATGCGGTCTTAGATCGGATATCACCATTTGGTAACTGTTCAACCACTAAATTACCTATGATATGCCGTGTCCTCGACGGTGGATCTTCTGCCCATGCCATGCCGGTATCCAAACGAGCAACTCTCATGGACAGGTAGGTCTTGTCGTCTTCGAAGATGGCTAGATCTCCAACAGACGACAACTCTTGGGATATATCTTGACGGCCCACGTTCAGCCTGCGCGGCATGAAATAGAACACGTCTTCTGTGAATATATCAAGCCACTCGTCAAATTTCCTATCGTCGAGCAACCATGACTCACTGATGTAGAACTGCATCAGTTCCAACCAGAGCTCGTGCTGGGCATTTTGTCGATTTGGTTGTTGGCCTGCCATACTTACCCCTAAGGCTCTTAAGGCTCGGCATTTGAGTTCATAGGTTAATACTGGTTTTAAATTCAGGATTCCATTGTGGCAGTACCTTCAAACGCAGCCGTGATGGGTTCTATGGGAATCTCGCTCCAATTACTTGCGTTCATGAATTGTTCCCAACGGCGATAGAAATGTCTCTGATTGTTTTCAGAAGTGTAGCGCTCGGAAACTATCCCTGGGAATTGAGGGTCGGATCCAGCGCGGCCTATTCCCATCGACAAATCTTGTGGGAATTTTCGTGAAAGTGGGGTCAAGCTGGATCTTGTCACGCCTCTCCAATTATCCATATCGTCTTGTTCAAACATTCCGGATACCCCGTTGTAGTTACCACTGCCCATGCGAAGAGCGCGTTTAAGCTCGCTTGGCATCCCTTTTTCAAGGATTACAAAATGCCAGAATTCCGTCTCTAACGGACCGCGTGGGTGTGCCAATCGTAGTCCCAAAACTCCGTTTGGGAACAGACTATGATTACCGAGTTGAAGCTGTCCAGCGCGGAGGCCCCCTAGTCTCCTTTCGGCTTCTGGCAATGTAGAGCGGTAATATTCTTCAAATAATGCCCTGTTTCCTTGTGTAACGCCGTGAGTTTGACGAGGTTGGTCGGGACGCTCAAGGAACCTCATGGTCATAGAATGGCCGTTTATCGATAAATGTTTGCTGGGGGATTCAAACTGTTGTTCATGAGTCAGCCTCGGTATGCCTAATTGGCGTGCTTGTACCAATATTGTGGAGAGATGTGTAGTAGGCACGTGATAATTATCAGAGCAATTATCGACGGCTGTTTTCCAGTTGAGCGGCTCTATCCATTTTATCGGACCTAAGGCTTCGGTACCAGAATCTAACCTATTAAAGGCAACATCTAAGCACCATCTAGCGTCTCCCAGATACGCTTCTAATGAAGGGGCCCCTTTGTCCCAATTCGCAAAAACTATCCCGGCGTAGGTCTCTACTCGAGCTTCTATTAGGCCCAACCCGTCTCTGTCCAAGGCGCCATAATAGGCTTCCTCTTCTCCCGGCACATATTCAAGAAAGCCTTGATTAGAATACGTCCACCCATGGTATCCGCAGACGTAATTGTTAGAATTTCCTATGTCGGCGCGTACTATCCGATTCCCCCTATGTCGGCACATGTTTAAAAACGCCCTAAGCCGATTGTTTGCATCCCGAGTCAAGATGACTGGATCTTCACCCATATAGGTGTGAAAGAAATCGTTCACTTTTGGAATTAAGCTTTCATGACCTATCATTAGCCAGGAACGTCCAAAGATCCTTTCAAGTTCTTCTTGATAAATAACTTCATTCGAAAAGATCTCTGAGTTGAGTTTTCCTGTTGCCAAGTCGATCGCGTTGTACTTCTTTTCCATCTGAGCGAAATTGCTCCTTGGGATGTCGGATACGCATATAGATAAGGAATATGCTCACGGTATGGTGTTATGTTATACCGGTCAAGTAGGCGTGTCAGGGCGGTAACAACGTTATTACATCTTGTAATCCGTGGAGCAATAAACCTTCATGAAATCCCAAATAATAGCTACTGAAGATGGAACTAGCAGGACGATACGTGTCGGAGAATTGGATATCCATTATCACGATTTTGGGTCAGGCGATCCGATAGTTTTCCTCCATTCTTACGGACCAGGAACGACTGGGTGGATTACTTTTCAAAAGATCCTCCCTAAGATTGCCCAACATCACCGGTGCATAGTCATGGACATGCCTAACTTCGGTAGGACTGGTCCTGTAATCTACAACGAACCTGTACATAACCTTCAGGCACGCACATCGGTTGCGTTGATGGATGCCTTGGGCGTCAAGAAAGCTCATTTTGTGGGGAACTCGCAAGGCGGCCAATCCGCTATGGTTGTGGCGATGAAATATCCGGAGAGGGTCAACAAACTGATCTTCGGAGCGTGTCATATTAAGACCGGAGGGGATTTATATCTGATGGGCAACCGACCTTCTGAAGGCAGTTTGGCCAGATCAGAAGTAGTATCTGACCCATCACGAGAGAACGTACGGCGATACCTGCGGGTCCATATAGATGATGAGAACTTGGTAACCGATGAATTAGTTGACTATATTTACGAGAATTACACTGGACATCCTGACCATATATCGGCCGACGCGGCTTCGGTGAGCGTTCCTTACGACCACGGGGTTGATTTGCCAAACATTAAGGCCCCCTCTTTGATTATTTGGGGTCGGTATGATCGGATGTGTGTATTCGAGATTGGGATTGCTGCTCTCAACAACATCGAAGACTCCCGATTGGTCCTGTTGAACAACTGCGGTCACTGGGCTCCCTATGAAAAACCAGAAGAGTATGCTGCCCATCTCTTGAATTTCATCGATAATATTTGATCAACCGCATTTACCATTTGGAGGGTAAATATGGCATGAAGGCCCCGTACTCGCACCGCCAGACTCCAAAACCAATGGCCACGAGTTCGGATCCTCCTCTAATCCTCCAGAGCTTTTAACACTAAATCTATCTTCGACGTATTTAAGGGGCCTTTTGGATCCGAACAAAACCGGACTCCATTCGAATTCGCCAAGCCTATGGCGTATATTGTGAACGGCGCAAAACCCCGAATACCCCAACATCGAAGTAATCGCACAAGGGAGGGAACTCAACATGAACTCCACCCGGAAACCCGTCGCTGTCGTAGTAGGAGCGACGTCCAAATGGCAGTCAGACGGGCGTAACACTAAGTTGGCCCATGGCAGGGAACTTGATGATAGCCACCTCCCGGTCGGCGTCCGTTGGGGCGTTGGAGGAGCCATCGCTCAGAAGTTTGCGCAAGAAGGCTACTTGGTCGTGCTCACGACCCGTACTGCTGCCAACGCCGCCGCATTGCAGACCGCCATCGGTGAGCAGGGCGGCGAAAGCATGATCGTAGAACTGGATCTCGTCTCCGGCGAATCCATATCCAACGCATTCTCGAAGATACGAAGCGAGGCAGGAGACCCAGAAGTCCTCATCTACAATGCTGGCTATCTAGAGGGACGCGATCTTCCACCAGACAAAGAACTGCTTGAGTACATACCCGATGAGATGTTTGAGACCGCCCAGCACATCGCTAGTAGAGGGCCGTTCTTGGTAGCCAAAGAAGTGTTGCCCTCCATGCGAGAACGCGGCGAAGGCTCTTTCTTGATCTCGAATAACCAATTCTCACTACGAGGGAAAAAGCGATATACCGGACAATCCCTCTACTACCCTCGTGTGATGATGCGAACTCTGGCGCAGGTGTTAACCGAGGAATATTCCGAACATGGTGTGCATGTAGCCAACGTCATAATCGATGGACTGATCGACTCCCCTGGAACTCGCGCACTGCCGACCGCCCAGGAACAACCGGATATCGTAATCAATCCGGTTAAGATCGCAGAGGCATTCTATTATCTGCATACCCAGGATAAATCGTGTTGGACCCACGAGATCCAACTGACCGCATATCCGACCAAGCCAAGCTATTAGCTAAACATTATTGACCTCGGAGGTGCTATGCCCATAGACGAGTTGGTTGAAGAGATCAATGGCAAGTTGGGTGAAGAGATTCATCTAAGCGATTGGCAATTAGTGGACCAAACCATGATTGACGGGTTCGCCGATGTGACCAAAGACCATCAGTGGATCCATGTGAACGTTGACCGCGCAGCCAAAGAGTCCCCTTTCGGAAGCACCGTCGCACATGGGTTCCTTACTCTGTCCCTGATCCCTTATCTGACCGGGAACGTAAACGCAACAGCCCCTCCATATCCCGGACTGAAGCTGTCGGTCAATTATGGAATGAACCGGGTTCGCTTCCCTAATCCGGTGGTAGCCGGGTCCAAAGTCCGCACCCGCAGCAAACTGGCAGGCGTCGACAAAATCAACGATGAGTGCTTCCAAGTAGTCAAAGAAGTAACGATCGAGATAGACGGCCAAGAAAAACCGGCCTGCGTCGCGGAGACCGTATCTCGGTATTATTTCTAAAGTTCGAATAGGGAATAGGTCGGGTAAAAGTAAGGCCGGCTACTTTTCATGATGAACCAATCACTTAAAAGACCCAGCGCCAGCTAGCTCGGCCGGTCCCATTCCATGTCAGGTGGCCGTCATCAGCAAGACGGGATTTGATTGGCCTGTCTGAAAAGCCGCTCGATAGTTCACCCCGTCTCAGCAAAGGCTTCCCCATGACAACTGCCAACAACAATCTTCTCAGCGATATCAAAGTTCTGGATCTAAGCCAAGGTGTAGCGGGGCCTTTCAGCACCAAGCTGTTAGCTGGTTTAGGCGCCGAAGTTATCAAGGTTGAACCTCCAGGTACCGGTGACTCGTCGCGATCTTCGGAACCGTTCCTGAACGGGAGTCCCACGGTCGAAAACAGCGCGCTTTTCTCATATATCAACACGTGCAAGAAGAGCGTCACACTGGATCCTGCCACCCCCGAACAAGCCCAAGCTATCAGGAAACTCGCCCAAGACTGCGACATTCTAGTAGAGAGTTTCACACCAGGGCATCTGGATTCTCTTGGACTGGGCTACGGTGACTTATCAGAAGAGAATCCGGGTCTGATATACGTCTCCGTCACCCCGTTCGGCCAAACCGGACCATACAGCCAATACAAAGGCTCAGACATAGTTGCTCAGGCAGCCGGAGCGCTGATGTACACCATTGGACTCCCCGATAAGGAGCCACTAAAAGTCGGCGGCGAGTCCGGTCTCTACGCAACAGGCGTCAGCGCCTTCTCGGCCAGCATGTTGGCGCTTTATGTGCGCGACACCCAGGGAGCCGGGCAGCACGTAGATATCTCCGCCATGGAAGTTATGGTGGTCTCGCAGATACATTCTTCCATATATGCCCAGTTCGGCCGGACACCTATGCGCCGCGGCACGAACCTCGTCCGCGCAAAAGACGGCTGGGTCAGCCCTGGTCTGGAAACCGGGGTCCAAGAGAGCACCTGGCTCAAGGTTTGCCAGTTGATCGGAAAACCGGAGTTGGTGGATGATCCCAGGTTCACCACCATGGAGGGTCGGCGGGCAAATCAGCAGGACCTGTTGGACGTCATCGCTGGCTGGGCAGGCACCAAACCGAAAGAAGAGATCTACCACACCCTTCAAGCTCTCCGTACAATCACGGGCTACGTGGCAACGGTGGATGATCTATTGGTGTCACAGCAATTGGTTTACCGTGAATTCTTCCAGTCGATCTCCGATCCGGTGTTCGGAGAAGTGGCACACACCGGAGCTCCGTTCCGTATGGATGGGAGCGCATTGGAGCTCAGGCCCGCGCCCCGTTTAGGCGACCACAACGAAGAGATTCTGTGCCAACGGCTGGGATATTCCATGAGTGATCTGGGGCTGACGTCCGCCACGAAAGGAGAGCAGGTTGAACCCCCTTTCGAATAGGCCAGCTTTAGGAGGACTCCGAATACTCGACCTGAGCCAAGTCGCGGCCGGTCCTTATGCCACGATGTTTCTCGGTTTCATGGGCGCAGAGGTGATAAAAATCGAATCCTTGTCCCGTATGGACATCAACCGAGGTAAGGCCCGCCCCAGCCCAGATGACCTACGGGTCTACCCCAACGGGAACCCCGGCGAGCATCCGTGGAACACCACCGCCCACCACGTACACCGAAACATCAATAAGAGATCTCTTACTTTAGATTTGAGCGCCAAGCGAGGCAAAGAGTTATTCCTCGAGCTGGCCAAAGTATGTGACGTATTAGTCGAGAACTACCGTGGTTCGGTGATGGACCGACTCGGGCTGGGTTATGACGTCGTGTCCCGGCTAAACCCAGGATTGATCTACATGAAGATCAGTAGCCAGGGAGCAAACGGCCCCGAAGCGAACTATGGTTCCCTGGGATCGACGCTGGAGCAAACGGCGGGTCTTGCGTCTATCACAGGGTACGACGACGGCCTGCCTTTGATGACCAACTTGGTCTACCCTGATCCTGTGGTGGGAATCCTGTCATTCGGTGCCCTTATGACCGCGCTGCGCCGCCGCCTCAAGACAGGCTCCGGATGCCTGGTAGATCTCTCCCAAAGGGAAGTCACCACTATGCTATTAGGCGAGGCGATCTTGGATTTTTCGGTCACTGGCAGAATCGCAGGCACCATGGGCAACCGGCACCGTGATATGGCACCCCAGGGAGTATACCCGTGCTCCGGCGAAGACATGTGGGTAGCGATATCGGTAAGTTCCGACGAAGAATGGAAGAGCTTGTGCAGAGTCATGGGGCAGCCTCATTTGGCCAGCAACTCCAGATTCGCCGACCCAAAGTCACGCCGCAACAATCACGATGATATAGACTTAGTTATATCTACTTGGACCAAGACTCAAGACCATTACCAAGTTATGTACCTGCTACAGGCACAAGGCGTCCCAGCAGCCCCTGTACTCAAAGGTGGTGAGGTGGTTGACGACCCGCACCTGGAATCAAGAGGTTTCTGGGACGTAGTAGATCACCCAGAGGCGGGCACCTACAAACAGGTGACCACTCCATGGCTCTTGTCCAATAACCCCAGAGCAACATCCACCCCAGCACCGGGCCTAGGTGAGCACAACTATCAGGTGCTAAGCGGCCTGTTGGGCCTCTCGAAAAGCGAGATCAACGCCTTGGCACAAAAAGGCGTCATCGGCAACACTCCCACAGATTAACTAATCAGGAGCCACTCCTACTTTTCCCACCCTTCCAAGCTATAGGCCATGTCCCGAAGTCGGTGTTCCAGCCGAACGCTGTTCGTATAGGAACGTCACTACGAATACATGTTCTGGGAGGCAGCCTACAACCGCCAGCAATGGCCGGTATAGGTGATAAGACAGTGGTATGGTTATAGACCATCAACTTAGTCACCCTTCTCCATCGGTACCAACACCACCAACCGCATACCCCTATCAACCCTGTCTCCTTCCTGAATGGACACCCTCTGCACGGTGCCGGCTCGAGGGGATTTCACTATTTGTTCGGTTTTCATCGACTCGATGACCACTAGGTCTTGTCCGACTTCCACTGTGTCGTCCACGGCCACGTGAACCGCTATAACAACCCCGGGAACAGGGCAGACGATATCGTCGCTGGTAGCTTGGCCGGCACGGCGGGAGCGGGTTGCTGAGGCCGGAGCGGCGAAGACATAGGATTCACCGGCTAGCCAGACATGGATCTGCTGACCGTCACGGTAGGCCAAGAACTGGATGGACCGACCGTCGTACGGGCTTACGGTTCCCTCCAATAGGCTGGACGAAGTAGATCGGATCTCTATGTTTGGGGCCTCACTAGCGTCCAACGCAGTTACACCAGGCGGGTATATTTGTTCCAATCGGCGGTTGGTCATGGGAATACGTTCTTCGGAAGTCCGTGCCAAGGATCAGGTGCTTCCGCAATTGGCATGACACCCCTGCCGGTTGGGCCGATCATATTGGTCTGCAAGATTCGTTCGGCTATATCACCGGCCGCCCTGTTGAGATAAAAAGTTTCTGGCGGCGCGGTTAGTTCATCGTGTTTGCTGACGAAACCTGTGTCGTACTCACCAGAAGAGAAGTCGGGGTGGGCAAGAGCGCGCAGCAAGAATGGGATGTTAGTGGCAATTCCCAGGACGGGGAACGACTTCAGGGCCCGAACCATTCTCTCCATGGATTCCTTCCTGTTAGGCCCCCAGGCAACCAACTTAGCCAGCATTGAGTCGTAATAGGCAGTAATCTCTTGGCTTTCAGTAACTCCCGAGTCAAGACGGATACCCATACCTGCAGGCGGACGCCATGCGAGCAAATGCCCGGTCGCAGGAGCAAAGTTCGCATAGGAATCTTCAGCGTATATACGGCACTCTATAGCATGACCTAAGGGCTGGAGATCGTCTTGAGAAAGAGGCAAGCTCTCACCCGCGGCGATCCTCGTCTGTAGTTCAACCATGTCCACCTTCAAAGTCTCTTCGGTGACCGGGTGCTCCACTTGAATCCGGGCATTCATCTCAAGAAAGAAATATTCGCCGGTGTCGGCATCCACCAGAAACTCTACTGTCCCCGCGTTGGTGTATCCGGACGACTTGGCCATGGCCACGGCTGCGGTTGCCATCCTTTCCCTCAAATCCGGGTTAAGGGCGGTTGATGGCGTCTCTTCAATCACCTTCTGGTAACGGCGCTGGACGCTGCATTCCCGCTCGAACAGATGAACGGTATTACCGACAGAGTCGGCCAGCACTTGAAATTCCACGTGGCGGGCAGACGGGATATACCGCTCCAAGAACACGCGTCCATCACCGAAAGATGAAACAGCCTCGCGACTGGCGGATTCAAGGGCTTGCTCCAAGTCTTGGAGCCGCTGGACTAACCGCATACCTCGGCCCCCGCCGCCAGCGGCTGCTTTAACCAGCAAGGGAAAGCCGATTTCGGAAGACAGGTTGTCCGGCTGGGACTCACCTGGCTGCCAGGCGGAGGAACTGGGCACCACCGGTACACCAGCTTGAACAGCGGTCTCCTTAGAGCGAATCTTATCGCCCAGAAGTGCGATGATTTCAGGGGCCGGGCCGATGAAGACCAGTCCAGCTTCATGGCAC
The DNA here is from genome assembly GCA_913031095.1 of uncultured Chloroflexota bacterium. The sequence continues at coordinate 13,537 of CAJWGH010000001.1, forward strand.
TCCCGACTGAAATCCGGATTTTCCGACAGAAACCCATAACCAGGATGCACGGCTTCGGCGTTGCACCGGAGAGCTAGGTCGATAATCTTACGGCGGTCCAGGTAAGTTTCCTCGGCAGTCGAACCGCCCAACGCAAGAGCCTCATCGGCCAAAGTTACATGAGGCGCGTTGGAGTCCGGGTCTGAATATACAACAGCCGTGGAGATGCCCATGGCCTGCAACGTCTGCAGGACCCGGACAGCAATTTCTCCCCTATTTGCGACCAGTACTTTGGAGAACACACTCACATCCGGAACACGCCCCAGCGGGACTCGGGAATGGGAACGTTCATGGACGCAGCTATGCCCAATCCAACCACATCTCGGGTGTCCTTGGGGTCGATTATGCCGTCGTCCCATAGGCGAGCGGTACTGTAATAAGGGCTGCCCTCTTCTTCATACTTGTCTATGATGGGCCGCTGTAGGTCTTCCTTCTCTTGTTCCGTCAAAGAATTGCCCTGGCGGGCCGCCTGGTCGGAGCGCACTGACAGCAACACGCCCGCAGCCTGAGGTCCGCCCATTACGGATATCCGGGAGTTTGGCCAGGACCAAAGCAGTCTAGGCTGGTAAGCCCGACCGCACATACCGTAGTTGCCCGCGCCAAAAGAGCTGCCGATGATGACAGTGAATTTTGGAACCGCGGCGTTGGCTACAGCCATAACCATCTTGGCCCCGTCTTTGGCGATGCCTCCAGACTCGTATTCCCTCCCAACCATGAAGCCAGTGATGTTCTGCAAGAAGAGCAGTGGTATGCGACGGTGGGCACATAGTTCTATGAAGTGGGTACCCTTGAGCGCGCTCTCTGAGAACAACACCCCGTTGTTGGCAACGATGCCTACCCGGTAGCCCCAGATTCGTGCGAATCCGCAGACCAGGGTTTCACCATAGTTCTCTTTGAATTCCTGGAATCTGCTGCCATCAACGATTCGAGCTATGACCTCTCGTACGTCATATTGCCTCCGGGAATCAGACGGTATGATTCCGTAGATCTCTTCAGGATCATATAACGGCGGTTCCGGGTCAAACACTTCGACCCTGGGATCGCCAGGATAGACGAAGTTTTCGACGATGTTGCGGGCGATGGCCAGAGCATGCTCGTCGTCCATCGCGTAGTGATCGGCAACACCTGATTCCCTGGTATGCACCTCAGCGCCGCCCAAACTCTCCGCATCTACCTCCTCGCCGGTTGCCGCACGAACCAGTGGCGGGCCAGCCAGGAATATAGTGCCCTGCTGCCTTACTATGACCACCTCATCACTCATCGCTGGGATATAAGCGCCGCCAGCCGTGCAAGAGCCCATCACAACCGCTAACTGGGGTATGTTCTGGGCGGACATCTGGGACTGGTTATAAAATATGCGGCCAAAGTGGTCCCGGTCGGGAAAGACATCGGCCTGCAGGGGCAGGAACGCGCCGCCTGAGTCCACTAGGTAGATGCAAGGTAGGCCGTTCTCCAGGGCTATCTCCTGGGCCCGCAGGTGCTTTTTTACGGTAATCGGATAGTAAGTGCCTCCCTTGACCGTGGCGTCATTGGCCAAGACGACCACCTGCTTGCCATGGATGCTACCGATGCCGGTGACGATGCCGCCACCAGGGTTCTCGTCGTCATACATGCCCCAGGCGGCCAGCGGACTGAATTCCAGGAAGGGAGTGCCTGGGTCAAGCAACGCCCGCACGCGGTCCCGAACCAGCATCTTCCCTCGACTTCGGTGAAGCTCGGCCGAATCCGTATCGCTGCGCTCCCGTACCGAACTCAAGCTCTTCGCGAGTTCTGTAGTCAGCGACACCATGTGCTTCAGGTTATCCTGGAAATCCGTTGTATGTGTCTGGATATTCGACTCTAAGGAGTCCATCGCTCTGGTCCATCACTGCAGCTTATTCTTTACTTGGCTTTTACTGGTATATTATGCGTCCAACAACCACGATTGCTCAACGCGGGCCGAAACGAATCGTGCGGCTATATCGAATCGGCCTCGGAGTGGTAACGAGAACGCCAACCCAAATCATTGGAGAAGACAATGGCCACCACAGAATGGGGCAGCATCTACAAAGAGTTGGGCGCCACGCCCGTCATCAACGCCACCGGGAGCGTCACCATGCTGGGTGGCTCAACCCCAGCGCCCGAGGTCAAAGAGGCGATGGAACGGGCCGAAGGTGCGTATATCCCGCTTATGGAGCTTGAAGAAAAAGCAGGCACCGCTATCGCCAATATGGTCAATGTCCCGGCCGCCTACATCACCTCCGGGGCAGGTTCGGCCCTCACCCTGGCCACCGCCGCCTGCATGGCTGGAGACGACGACGCCAAGATCCAACAGTTGCCTGATACCACAGGCATGAAGAACGAGGTCCTGATCCAGGAACGTCAGCGGTACTGGTACGACCGATGCCTGGAACTGGCCGGCGCCAAACTGGTGATGTTCGGCAATGCTGGAGGCACGACACGTAAGGACTTGGAAGATGCCATCAGCCCCGATACCGCCGCCGTCCACTATTACGCGGTTGCCCAAGAACCCGACCCTCAGGCCCTCTCGCTGGAAGATACCATAGAGATTGCCCACGACAAGGGTGTTCCAGTTTTAGTTGACGCCGCTGGTCAGATCTATCCCCTCGACCTATTCGGCAGTTACGTGCGCATGGGAGCCGACTTCCAATGCACCGCTGCCAAGTATATGAGCTCTCCCCAATCCACTGGCCTGGCCTTCGGCAGCGAGGATATGATCCGTAAGCTGGCTCTACAATCGTTCGTTAGCTATGAAGGGCGGCGCATCCGCGGGGTCGGCCGCCCTCAAAAAGTCGACCGTCAAGAGATGGTCGGCGCAGTGGCGGCGGTCCGGCGCTGGATGACAATGAACCACGAAGAACGCTTGGCTGAAACCGAGACCAAATGCCGTAATATGCTGGATCCATTGCGGGGAATAGCGGGCGTCACAGTTGAACTGATCGACAACATCATAGGTCACCAACCCTACGGTGTGACCCTCGAAGTGAACTCCAGTGTGACCGGTATCTCCGCGCACGATGTGGTTGACCTACTCAAGGCTGGGGACCCTCCCATCTGGACCCGCGTCAGAGAAGGAGACACTGGAATCGTGCTCCATGCCTTTGGCCTTAACGAAGGTGAGGACAAAATCGTCGGCCAGCGCATAGCGGCGCTGTTCAGAAAATAGTCGACAAGGACCGGCGTGGCCTGTCGTTAGAGATGGCTGATCTCTTCCGGAAGATAATGAGTTGCTCTAAACACTCGGTTCACCACCGCGTTCTCTGCGTCTTCGTAGAAATGGGGGTTGATGTACTCCCAGACCACCTCTCCATCCGGCGCAACCTGAAACATCCGGCCGAACATTCCTTCGGTGATCAGAGTATTGCCGTTGGGTAGTCTGCGGGCCCCAGATATATAGGGGCTGAAGAAGTTGTAGGCCGGTGTGTCGAAATACTCCCACACGATCTGGTTCGTCGTCGGGTCAACCTCAATCACCCTTGAGAAAGGCAGGGCGTGGTGTGCGCTATGAGAGCCGTTGTCATAAACCAATACGTTTCCGTTGGACAGTTGATTGGGGTCATGCTGCTGAGCCAATTCCTCTCCATCGAGACGCCAAACTATCTCACCATTGGTTTTGTCGATCATCCCCACAGTCGAGATGTTCCTGAAGCTGAACATCACCCGGTTATCTGAAACTTCAGACACGGTGTTGCCGTGGCTCCACTCATCTCGTGAGTCGTTGAAGGTGATGATGTCCCGCTCTAGATCCAAATGCTCCATCGCATGCCATTCCCATACCCGTTTACCCGAAGCATCGACTTCCACGATGACGTCAGCCCACATGCCATTCTCGCCGGTTGCGGGATTGCCTCCTTTGACTTTGGCCGCGAGGTCCGGTGGCACCAGCTCCACAGTCAGATATATAGCCCCGCCCGATGCTGTGCGCCTTGCATCATGATGATGGTCTTTGTCACGGTGCTCCCAAATCACGTTCCCATCCCAGTCCACCTCCATCATCACTCCGCCCTTGAACCGCTTCCAAGATTGGAAACGGTCCCACATGTCGTCCCGAACCTTCCCCCCATAAAAGAGATTACCGTTGGGCAGCAGATAGCCGTACAGGCCGGGCGGGTCGGGCATCTTCCATTGGTGTACCTCTTCCCCATCCAAGTTAAGCAAATAGACATCCCCAGGCCCGTTCATAGGGGCGTAAAGGGTATAACCCGGGCACGCCCGGGTTCGGTCTAAGGCAGTAAGTCCAGTCTTGCTCATTCGCCGACGCGTCTGATTATCGATGGCCATATCATTATCCAATCATCCGATTTTTACGAACGTCCCTTTCCCCGAAATTTGACGGGCAGCCTGTCCAATGTGCGAACGGAGTTGTTGGGGCGCCAAATGACGTCTCCCGCAAGCTCTATCGACTCTACTTTGTTGGCAATAACGCTCAACATGATATCGAGTTCAGCTCGCGCCACGTTCTGTCCGACGCAGCCATGAACGCCGACTCCCAAAGCCAGATGGTCGGTCGGCTTTCGCTCAATATCGAACCTGTCAGCCTCGGGCCAGTGGCCTTCATCAAGATTGGCTGAACCCAGAACGCAGAGAATCTTGGTGCCTTCTTCGATCTTGACTCCGCTCACCTCGGTGTCCACGTTGGCAGTGCGGCAAAATGTATGAATCGGAGAGGTGTACCGCAGCGTTTCCTCAAAGGTCCAGACGGAGAGGGTAGGGTCGACCTTCAGCTGCTGGAACTGTTCGGGGTTGTTTGCCAAGCACCAAACGGCGCTGCCGAGAGCCGCAACCGTGGTATCAACCCCAGCCGACAGCAGCGAACGCACCAGCAGCCCGGCCTCTTCCACGGTGACTTCGCCGGTATCAGCACCAGCATAGATCGCCCCACCGAATCCTTCAGGGTCCAAGCGTTCCCGCTGGCACTGCTCCATTATCCACGGTACAACATCCGGTCCTTTAGCCATGGCATTACGGCGTAATTCGTTATCGGGGCCGATGGCGTTGAAAACCATCTCGCCATAATCTACCAACTTCCTACGGTCGATTTCCCGAAGCCCAACCGCCTGTGGGAACACCGTTGTGGGGAAAGTTTCCGCCAATTCCTCCACAGCTTCAAAAGTGCCTTTTTCCAAAAGCTTGTCCACTAACATTTCCGCGTCCAGCAAGAAAGAGTCTCTCAGATTTCTAACTACTGTAGGAGATAGCGCACGCTCGATCACCGCCCTTGTATTGGTGTGATATGGAGGGTCAACTTCTAGGACTATGCTCGGTGGCCGCCACGGTTCTTCCAAGCTAAAGTCCTGCAGACCGACTCCTCGTGAAGATACGAACCGCTCCCAATCGGAGAACACTTCACGGGTTTCTGCGTACCGTCCACATGCCAGGACCGAGTATTCGGGTATGTAGACAAATGGGCCTTTGGACCGCAACTCGGTGTAGTAGTCGGTGGGACTGGTGAGGATCTCGGGGTCAAATGGGTCAACATCCCACACCGGCACACCGGCCGGAACATCGATCTCTCTGTGGCCTTCTATCATCATGATGCCCCACCCAACTTATAGAAGTTATGCTCCGGTGAATGATACCTGTTTCCCTTGGGTAATTTCTATCCAAAAATGAGCTCGTCGCAGAAGTGGGTAAGGTGAACACACGGCAAAGACAGAGTGATGTGACACAACGTGGGATTGCGATACAGATCGTCATTACGCTTCTTAGACTAGATCAAAGAGATGTAGAAAAAGAGGAGGCCCCGGTAGAACCGGGGCCTCCTCTTTTTCGATGATTTCCTGCAGCCTAGGTTGGCCACGGATACTCTTCCACCGGTGGCGGCGGCGAACCGGGCGGCGCCGGTTCCAACCAGTCTTCCGAAATCGTCTCGGTTATTCCGTTATCAATCGTGACGTAGTACTCCGGCGGTACGTCTACCTCCCGTTCCAGCAAAGTGCCGGTCCAGTCTTGAAACAGCTGCGGTGCGATCACACCCAGTGCCCCCTTCGCCCCTTCTGAGGGAGGCCTATACGGCCCGCCATCGCGGGTCTTGATCAACACTCGCTGTTCTGTTTGGTAGATATGGTGTCTTATAGGCATAAGTCAGTTTGACCGAGCTTGGCTTCTTGGTTCTCTAGTGCATCGGAGAGAAGCTGGCTGGCACCATGATCTTGTTCTCTTGACGGACACGTCCTGGCGCTCCGGAGGGCCAACCCTCAATCTTCTTAGCCCTAACCTCAGCCCGGTGGTTCAGGTCTTTGTAAGGCCAGATGTGCATCCACCGGTTCAGTCCGCCGAACTCGGTGAACATTCCTGCCGCTAAGGGAGAGTGCTTCTCTCGTTCGGGTAGAGATGCTTCCCATCGTTTCAACAGCTCTGGGATCGAGCCAGGTTCATAAGTGTAAGTGCGCATCTCATAGATATCGCCCAGAGCCTGGTCGCCGCCCATGGGTTTCATGAACGGGGCGGGGTTCCAGATTTCTGAGTTCATGTTCAGGATGTTCCCCGGTGTGATCTTGGGCGGCCAGTTGGGGTCTTTTCCGGCTGCCGCCCGGACGCTGTCACGCTCTTCTAGATTCTCGTAACCCCAGACATGGATGATCTGGTTCAAAGGGCCGATTTCGGTGTGCCAAAAAGCGGCAATAGGGCCATATTTCTCCCGGTGAGGCAATGCCTCGGCAAAGGCTTCCTCGGCTTGGGGAATGGCTCCGGGCTTAAGATCGTAGGTGCGCACTTCGTAAATCATTTCTCTCTCCGCAGCAATCTTTTGGCTGTTCGTTTAACTGACCACAGGGGGCTACCTTGAGGTGGGTATCATATCCCAGCAGGCTTCTCAGCCGCCAGTGTACCAAATGCAGAGGGATCCAAGTCAGCAGAAGTAGGCCTCAGACCTGCTAGTCCCTGGCACGGACTCCATCGCGGCGAGTACGTTTGCGGTCCAGGGCAGAGAGGTCCATCTTTCGGAGGCGGAAATTCTGGGGAGTGACCTCAACCAGTTCATCGTCGGATATAAACTCCAACGCTTCTTCCAGGCTCATAATCACTGTGGCATTCAACCTTTTGGCCACATCTGCCGTCGAAGAACGCATATTCGTCAACTTCTTTTCTTTGCAAACATTGATCTCGATATCGCCTTCGCGGCGGTGCGATCCGACGATCATACCCTCATAGACATCGGTACCCGGGTCTATGAAGGTGTCCCCTCGGCCTTGGGCGTTGAGCAAGCCGTAGGTGACAGAGGTCCCTCGTTCGGAGGCCACCAGCACGCCGCCTGGTTGGCCTTTGATCTCACCTTCCATCGGCTCATACGACGTGAATATGCTGCTCTTTAGACCGTCGCCACGACAGGTGCGCAAGAAGAATGAATTGAACCCGATCAGGCCTCGAGTGGGAATTTTATACTCCATGTGAACGTAGCTATTGTCGTCGTAGCGCATATCGAGGAGTTGGGCCAACCGCCCGGAGAGATACTCGGTAAGAGCCCCTACATATTCATCATGGGTGCTGATGTTCAAGATCTCATAGGGCTCGTGAATCTTGCCATCGATCACCTTGGTCACGGGCTCAGGCCTCGACACCTGAAACTCAAATTGTTCCCGGCGCATGGTCTCAACAAGGATCGAGAGGTGCAGCTCACCCCTGCCAGCCACCACGAATACGTCCGAACTAGAGGTAGGTTCGACCTGCAGGCTGACGTTAGTCCGCAGCTCCCGGAAGAGCCGGTCACGGAGGTTACGGGAGGTGCAGTGTTCTCCTTCCTTTCCCATGAATGGGGAGGTGCTCACTCCGAAAGTCATCCTAACTGTCGGCTCTTCTATGTCGATGGTAGGTAATGCTTCCGGGTGTTCTATTGAAGAGATGGTGTCCCCGATGGAGACTCCCTCAGGGCCTGTTAATGCAACGATATCCCCTGCCCTAGCTTCTGGCACCTCAACCCGCTCCATGCCCCGAAAAACGAATATACGCTCCAGATTATGAACTGAAGATTCGCCCCCGCGGCCCAGTAGGGCTACGTTGTCGCGGAGCTTAAGGGTTCCTCTGGTGACGCGGCCCAGGGCCACCTGACCCAGATAGTTGTCATAGTCTAGTGCCGCCACCAGCATCTGCAGCGGGGCGTCAGGGTCGCCCGTGGGCGCCGGCACAGACTCCAATATGGCTTTGAATAGAGGAACCATGTCAGTGCCGAGCACTTCAGGGTCGGTGGTGGCATAACCAGCCTTGGCCGACGCGTAGATGATCGGGAATTCAAGCTGCTCGGCGTTGGTAGCAAGTTCCAAGAATAGGTCTTGGACCATCTCCACCACTTCAGCCACGCGCGCTTCCGGGCGGTCCATCTTGTTGATGACCACCATTGGGGTGACACTCTGCTGCAACGCCTGGCGCAGAACGTAGGTTGTTTGAGGCATGGGGCCATCAACGGCATCAACCAATAGCAAACAGCCATCGGCCATATTCATGATTCGCTCCACCTCGCCACTGAAATCGGCGTGGCCCGGCGTATCTATGATATTGATGCGGACACCGTCGTAGGAGACCGACGCATTCTTGGCGAGGATGGTGATGCCCCGCTCCCGCTCAAGCGGGTTGGTGTCCATGATCAGTTCCCCAACCTGTTGGTGGGCACGGAATACCTGGCCTTGTTTCAATAAAGCGTCGACCAGCGTAGTTTTGCCGTGGTCGACATGTGCGATGATGGCCAGATTGCGTATGTCGTTGTTCTCAAAACCGTTCAAATCAAATAACCCCACTGACCATGATAGCATCCGGTCGATAATATTGTTGGACTTAACATATTCGGCCACCAATGGCCGTCGGCATCAAAGATACCTCGGCCGGTAACCCGTGCAAAAATCAAAGAGAAGCCAAACGAAGGTTCTCTCTGGTTCGGTTATACGCAGGGACAGGTTTTCAATCGGCGCTCAGTTCCAGGGTCATCGCACCGCCTCATCTGAAGAGTAATATGGCATAATCCTCATGACTAAAAGCCTCGTTCATCATTACCAACAAATGGAGTGAATTATGGCTGCCACAGGCACTGCCATCGGACGGTCCATCACCAGAGGAGAAGGCCCAGACAAGGTATCAGGCAAAGCGGTCTACGCCGCGGATATCTCACTGCCGGGCATGCTCTGGGGCAAGATACTGCGTAGCCCCTACCCTTACGCCCGCATCAAGATCATCGACACCTCTGCGGCTGAAGCCTTGCCCGGTGTCCACGCCGTGGTGACTGGGCAAGACATGCCCGGCGCCAAGATCGGCCGACGCATGGTGGATATGCCGGTCCTGGCCCAAGACGTAGTACGCTTCGTGGGCGAGAAGGTCGCCGCCGTAGCTGCCATCGACAATGAGACCGCCGACGAAGCTCTCCTGTTGATCAATGTTGAGTACGAGGAACTGGACCCGGTCTATGATGCCGAAGAGGCCATGAAGACCGAAGCGCCAGAGCTACACCCGGACATGGAGGCTTACGTTGGGCTTCCTGAGCCTCCGTCCGGCATCCGAAATGCCTTTGCCCACATCACCTGGGAGAAGGGAGACGTGAACCAAGGATTCAAAGAATCCGACCTGATTTTTGAGCACACATTCAACGCCCAGCTGATGCATCAAGGCTACATCGAACCTCACGCCTGTGTGGTCAGCGCCGACCCTTCCTCTGAAGGACAGGTGCATATATGGGCCAACAACAAAGACCCATATATGCTGCGCGACCAGCTCTCCGGTGCATGGGGTGTGCCTGTAGAGAGTATCGTTCTCCATCCTAGTACCATCGGCGGAGACTTCGGCGGCAAGGGTTCGTTCATGGACGTTCCCCTCTGTTACTACTTGTCCAAGAAATCAGGCCGCCCGGTGAAAATGGTGATGGACTACATCCAAGAGCTTATGGCTGGTAACCCACGCCACCCAGCAGTGATGACGATTAAGACCGGCGTGATGAAGGATGGCACCATCAAAGCGCGTCAGGCTAGGGCGGTCTTCGACAGTGGCGCGTACGCCGCCTTCAAGCCCACGGTCTACCTGCGGGGCGCCGACCATCTATGCGGCGTTTATAACATGCCCCACGCCAAGATCGACAGTTACACCGTCTACACCAACAACGTCCCCCGAGGCCACATGCGCAGTCCCGCCAAACCCCAAGTGGTCTTTGCCGTTGAATCCCACATGGACATGATCGCTAAAGAGCTTGGCATGGACGCCTACCAGTTCCGGCTAAAGAACGTTATGCGGGAAGGAGACGCCTCGCCCATCGGACGTCATTGGCAGCAGATCAAAGCTTTAGAAACTTTGGAAGCAGCAGCTGAAGCAGCAGATATGGATAAACACCTTCCAACTAACACAGGTCGAGGCATGGCCATGACTGATCTAGTGCAGGGTACCGGTCAGTTCGCGGCGAAGATCGGCCTTACCAACGAAGGCAACCCCGAACTTCATATGGCTTTCTGGGATACCGGCACCGGGTCCCACACAGTCCTACGCCAGATGGTAGCCGAGGAGTTGACCCTAGACACCTCAGATATCCAGATCGTTCTGGAGAACACGGGAAACATGCCTTACAGTTCGGGCTCGGGCGGTAGCAGGGTAACCTACACCGCCGGACAGGCCGTTGTCGGCGCTGCCCGGGAGCTCCGCGGCAAGCTGGTAGAGGCCGCCTCACCTCTCCTAGACGCCCCGGAAGAACAGGTGACCATGGAGAACGGACGCCTGGTAGCAGCGGGCCGGAGCATGACCATCGCTGAGGTCATAGCCCGAACCGGCGGCGAGGAACTCACCGGGCAAACCAGCGTCACCTCCGAGACACCTGAACTAACATCGTTCTGCACTCAGATCGCCGAGGTCCACGTTGACACCGACACAGGCGAAGTCACGGTCAATAAAATCATCTCTGCCCACGACATCGGCGCCATCCTGAACCCGCTGAACCACCAGGGACAGGTGGAGGGCGGTATGATTCAAGGCTTGGGCTACGCCCTCATGGAAGAGCTGCATCTGGAAGACGGCCACATCTCTACCTTGAGCCTAGGAGACTACAAGATACCCACATCAGCTGACGTTCCACCCATGGAAACCGTCCTGGTCCAAGGCGACGCTGGCCCAGCCCCTTACGAAAGCAAGGGCATCGGAGAAAGCAGCAACATCCCCGTAGCCGGCGCCATAGCCAACGCTGTCTTCGACGCCGTGGGGGTACGCATAACGGACCTGCCGGTTACCGCAGAAAAGGTGCTGGCCGGGTTACGGGAATTAGGGAAATAGGTCTGGACCAAGGTTAAATGATGCGATTTGGAATGTTTGGAAGCGCTCAGGCTAGCAGGGGTGGACCCGATACCGATAGCGGGGCCGGATTCCGGGAGTTCGTTGAGCGCAACATTGAAGCAGAGGCGCTGGGGTATCACAGTACCTTTCTAGTGGAGCACCACTTCACCGGCTTCGGGCAGGTGTCTGCAACCTTAAACCTGCTGACCTGGATCGGCGCTCTCACATCGACGTTGCGCCTGGGCACGGCAGTCACGGTTCTACCCTGGCACAACCCCGTGTTGCTAGCGGAGCAGATCGCCACCCTGGACCTACTCTCAGGAGGTCGGGTCGATGCCGGGATCGGCAAAGGATACCGGCTCAAGGAGTTCGAGGGGTTCGCCATGCCCGTTGAAGAGGCCAACGCCCGTTTTGAAGAATGCCTTGAGGTTATGCTCAAAGCTTGGACTTCGGACTCTCCATGGTCACATCAGGGCAAATACTGGCAGTACGACAACATCGTGGTCGAGCCCCCTAGCACCCAGAAACCCCATCCTCAGCTATGGATGGGCGCCGGCAGTCCCCGGTCGGTGAAGCAAGTTGCCCAACTTGGCTTCAACATGCTACTGGGCCAGTACGATTCTTTCGATATGATCGTAGATGAAATTGCGATGTATAAATCAGAGGTCGAGTCTCTAGGCCGAACCTTCGACCCGATGAACGTGGCGGTAGCCCGATCAGTGAATATCGTCAACTCCAATGACGAATATGAAGAGGCTGTGAACAACCGTATGGCAGCGCGCCGTCGGACCCAAAAACACGCTCTTCAATCCAGTTTCCAGGACACTCGCGAAGCAACTGAAGCGGGTACCATCTATGGATCGCTGGAACATGTGACTAAAGAGATCCAGGCGTTGCGCGACGTCGGAATCGAATACGTGCTTCTCAATTGCCCAGCGGGCATACCCACTCTAAGGCGTTTCGCAAAAGACGTAATCCCGTCATTCGCCTGAAGTTCCTATATCTTAGGAGCGAACCTCCCCAGGCCGGAAATAGAAAAAGCCCCTTGATATGAGGGGCTTCTTATACCTAAATGCGTCGGACAAAAAAAGAGCGCTTCCAGTAGTTTCTGAAAACGCTCCGCTATCATAGCATGCACAGCCTAAAGTTGTCAACCGTTTGTGCCCAAATCCGGAAAATACCCACTAATCATAAACTAGCATCAAAACATGTTCGAGGCAGCCAGGCAGCAGCCAAGCGCCGTTTTATCCACACGGCCCCTCCGTTTATATATAATGGCCATCATCAATCCAGGAAGGAACCATACGAACGATGCGAACGAACACCACCAAAACCAAACTTGCCGAGGGTAAAGTTGCTTTCGGAGCCATCGTCAGCCGCTTCTCCCCCGATATAGTTGAGATCTTCGGAACCATCGGATTTGACTTCGTGATGATCGACTGCGAACACGGCCCCATGAACCTCGACCAGGTCGAACACATGGTCCGGGCCGCCGAATCTTTCAATATCACACCCATCACACGAATCCCGAACCACGAAGAGTCCACCATCCTCCGGTTCTTGGACCGAGGTGTCCAGGGAATCATAGTGCCGCACATCAACACCAAAGAGGACGCCGAGTCTGTAGCCCGATCAGCACGGTACTACCCTGATGGCCGCCGCGGCATGGCGGGCAGCGGCCGCGCACACGATTACGGATCGGGAGGCTCTGATTCGACCAAATTCATCAATTCCCAGGTGTTGGTTGTTCCCATGTGCGAAGAGACCGAGGCAGTGGGGAATCTGGACGACATTTTAAGCGTCCCTGGCGTAGATGTTGTCCACGTGGCCGCCAGCGACTTGGGCCAAAGTATGGGAAATCCAGGGCGTGAAAAAGTCCGGGAAGTCATGAGCCAAGTTATCCCCAGGATCAGAAGCGCAGGTAAAAGCTGTGGCGCAGGCGGTAACTCCCCTTCCGACGCCGCTGGAGTAGCGGAGTTTATCAACCTAGGCGCCAACTTCATCACTGTGTCCTCACAAGGCCTGCTGCGCCTCGCCGGACAGGATTTCCTCAAACGGGTGGAGGCTGAGTTGTAGCGACTCGAAATCTTTATCAGCACGAGTAACACATGCTTGACATATTGATCGAAAACGGCCTGGTAATAGACGGATCCGGCAGCCCTGGGTTTTTCGCTGCTGTCCTGATTGAAAAGGACACGGTCACGATACAAAGGGGCGACGTATCCCACTTGGAAGCCGCCCGGACGATCGATGCATCAGGCTATGTGGTCTGCCCCGGCTTCGTCGACCTCCATTCCCATGCGGGTCTAACAATCATGGGCGAGCCGCACCACGATCCCAAAGTGCGGCAGGGTGTAACCACCGAGCTGATAGGTATAGATGGCATGTCCCACGCGCCATTCAAGACCCGGGAAGAGCAAGAGCGCTATATCTGGCAAGACTCGGGTCTGAACGGCTACCCTCCCATGCCCACCGACTGGCTAACCGTGGCAGGGCAGCTATCTAAGTACGACAACGCCGTGGCCGTCAACCAAGCCTTCATACTAGGTAATTCGCCAGTACGCATCTGGGGTGTGGGTTGGAACGATCGTCCCGCCACCCCTGCAGAGTTAGAGGATATGAAGTCGGTGGTGCGAGAGGCCATGGAAGAAGGCGCCTGGGGATTGTCCACAGGACTGGACTACCCGCCTGGCTCCTACGCCAGCACGACCGAACTAGCCGAACTGGCCGGAGTGGCGGCCCGCATGGGCGGCCACTACCACACCCACACCCGAGCCAGCCTGCGGTCCAACGGCCTGCTGGCCCCTTGGGAAGAAGCACTGGAGATCGGCCGGGGTGGAGATTGTCCGGTGCACCTTACCCATTACCGCCAGAGCGCCACCGGAGTGGGCAGCCATTTGGATTATCTGGGACTGGTCGAAGACGCCCGCGACAGCGGAATGGACGTTACCTTCGACTGCTATACATACCCCTACTCCGGCACTACCGTGACCATCGGCTTGCCACACTGGGCCAAGGACGGCGGCCCGGAGCGACTGATGGCCGCCTTGAAGGACGCCGACGACCGGGAGCGCATGAAACGAGAACTCTCTCGGGACCGGTTGGAGAACAACTGGCTGACCAACTTCAACCAGCCCCAGAACAAACAATACGAAGGCAAGCTGATCACCGACATCGGCGAGATGCGTGGCCAAGATCCAGCCGATGCCCTCTTCGATCTGTTGATCGAAGAGAACCTGTTCATATCCACAGTTGGACTGGGCACCAACGCCCAAACGTTGTACGCCTTTGTCTCGCATCCAGCGGGCATGATCGCCAGCGACGCGATACTCTTTGGCGAGTACCCCAATCCCCGTACCTACGGCTGCTTCCCAATAGTACTTGCCGAGTTCGTCCGTGCCGAGCAGCACCTAAAACTGCCCGAGGCGATCCGAAAGATGACCTCGTTCCCCGCCCAGAGGCTAGGCCTCCCAGACCGGGGCTTGCTCAAGAACGGCTTCAAGGCCGACATAGTCATCTTTGACCCTGATACCATCAAAACCCACGCCACTAAAGACGACCCCAAGCACTATCCTGTGGGCATCGACTACGTGATAGTCAACGGCCAAGTAGTCATTCAGAATGGGGAAAACACAGGCGCGTTACCCGGCCGTGGGCTGCGTCGCGGCCACGCGTCGACATAGGAAATCCCTCTCTCGCAAATGGGCGTGCGAGAGAGGGATTTCCTATGCGGAACCTGCCAAACTCTCCAGCAACCCGTTCACGGCAGCACAGTCCTTGCAATCCCTAGCGGCTTTGGGCGGCGTTTCCATGTCCCAAATATCACGCACTTTGTGGAGTAGTGGAGACAGCAGGCTGGTTAAACGGATTTCCACCGGAACTACGTTGGCATGGAAGGCCATTACGAAACCACGTGCGTCCACCAGATTCGGCTCATTGGATGTCTCTTTGTCGGTGGCAGGCTCCATATAGACCAGAGCCAGCCTGGACACTGGCGAGAGGCCTAATCGCTCGGCTATGAGTGCGTAAGCGTTTAGCTGGACTTCATAGTTGGTGAACATACCTGGGCGGTCCGGATTATAGCGCGAAGTCTTGTAATCAACGATGGCATACGAGCCGTCAGCCAACTTGAAGATACCGTCGGCTTCGCCTCTGAGAGTTATCCCTGTTTCCTCGTCCAGCGCCTTGAATCTAGACCAGTGGGGCGGATCGATGTACTCGCCGAGCTCCCCAAGTCCAGATAGCCAACTTGGAGCGCGCCCTTCGCGGTCGAAATGGTTATGGACAATCAACTTGTTGTAGCGGTCGATACTGCTGAAGATACCGGGGAAGCTCTGGTACGGGAGATTCTTGATATGAAGCCTCACCCAAGCGCACCGACTGCAAAAGCGGACCCTTGAGTAGGAACCAAGTTCCGTAGCGGAAATGGTCGGCCCCGCACGGCCGTCCTCCTCCTCCCATAACTTCTCCTGCGACATGCCTAAGAACTCACTTGCGGATTAGTCGTCGGCAGACACAGCTGGGATGTTCGTGGCCCCAGAAGTCCGGGCCTCCGGCGGCAAGGCGTCCTCCCAGTTGGGCAGCTGGTGCTCGTGGGTGGAAGGCAGGAAAAATATGCTCACTACTGCTGCAGCGCTTAGGCCAAAGGAAAGCAATATAGACCAGTCGTAAGCTCCGGTCCAATCTCTCAGGAACCCACCTAACACCGGGCCGATTGCCATACCGACACCCGCCCCGGCCATCTGCCAACCATAGGTGGTCCCGGTTGGCGCATCACCGTAGTATTGGCGATTAATGATCACAAATGCAGTCATCTCGCCGCCCATACCGATCCCGAACAGCACGGCAAAGATGAAATAGGTCGATACGTCCTGGGATATTAACAACAGCAGTAACGGAAAGGTCTGGGCGGAGAAACAGATCTTCATGATGGTCTTGGCACCGAATCGGTCCGCTAAAACGGGTACCGCGAACCTGGTAATGGTGCTGATCACGGTCAGCGTGATGTACACCGCGACTGCTGTGCCCTTTGCCAAATTGGCCCCACCTTCGTCGGTGGCCATTGCAACCAGCAGAATAAGGATAATGTTGTGTCCAGCGCAGCCCCAGAAATGTATCCCCACCAGGTTCCAGAAAGCCGAAGTTCTCTGTGCCTGCTTCAGAAACACGTTGGTGCGCACCTTGGCAATGTCATTGTTCTGCATGCTCCGGATGGGTTCATCATCCGGGGCGCCCCATTGACGAAGGCCGATATCTGCAGGCTCGTTGTAGAAGTATCTGACCAGGAATAGCAAAATCGCGCCGCCGGCTATGCCTGGAATCAAGAAGGTCATTCTTAGGCCAAAGAGGCCAAAGAGGATGAAGACCATCAAGATGGCGGCAGCTGTGCCCAATCCTTGGAGCGCCTGCAATATCCCCATGGCCAGACCAAGCTGTTTCCGGAACCAGAGGGTCACACCTGATACCAACGTGACTTGAAAAGCGGCCATGCCAGCAGCCAGTAACACCCCGAAATAGAGGTAGAACTGCCAGAGATTCTGCATGAAAGCGGTGAGGACCATGCCGATGATGAACAGGACTGCGCCGACCCACATTACCCGCCGCACCCCGTAGCGGTCCCCGAGCCAACCGCATACCGGACCAAGGGTTCCTGACATGACCCACTGGATGGTGAAACCGACGGTGATGGCCCCGATGCTCCAGCCGAACTGTTCCGGTTTGTTGAACTCGTCCACCAACAAACTGGCGGCGAAGCGCATGCCGGAACTAGTCATCCACATGATGGATGCGACGGCAACGATGACCCATGAGTAGTGAACGTTGCGCCTTCCGATGGCAAATCCAGACGGGTTCAGTCCGAACCTAAGCATCCAGTCCCTCCCAATCAGGGGCTCATTGTACATGTCGAGGTGAGGCCGTTCAACGTGTTGGGAGGAGGTTCATTGAAACGGTTTTACGGTTTCACAATCTCAGAGCAGATATTCTCCGAAAACCGTAATAATCAGGCGTCTATCAACAGTCCGGGGTTTAGGACACCGTTAGGGTCCACTGTTCGTTTAATTGCTTTCAATGACTTGGCGAACAGCTCGGGGCGCTGTTCATCGTACCAAGGTCTGTGGAGCCGTCCCACGGCATGGTGGTGAGTGATGGTGCCGCCTGCCGACATTATGGCATCAGAGGCCGCCTTCTTGATCTCGGCGTACATCTCAAGCTCGGCACCCAGACGGCCCATGCCTTCGAAAGTGAAGTAAGGGGCCGGGCCGTCGGTGTAGACGTGAGTGAACCGGCAGGAAACGGTGCCTCCCCCGCAGACCCGGTCAAGTGCATCTTGGAGCGCAGCTCGGACCGTCTGATCAAGGTTTGCCCAGCGGTCCCAGGTGACTGCGGTCTCCATTGTCTCGGTGACGAACCCTAATCCTGCCTGGTGGTTCTTAACATAGGGCGCGTTCAAGAACGAATTGCGCCACGCCCCCACCGAGCCCTGACGGCCAGTATCGCCGCCGGAACTGTTTTTGGAGCCGTCAGACACACGAATGCTGGTATCGTCTATGGTTCCACCGGCATCACGGGCAATATCAACTGCGTGGCGGATAAACTCACCTTGGGGAACCTCTGCGGATTCGAAACCAAGAACCAATAAGGCCGCTGTACCGTCCATCCCTGCAGCAACCGCAGCTTCCACCGGATCCAACAGGCGGCAGTTGGCAGGCCAGAGCTTGGTCTGCACGATACGGCGGGCGGCTTCAGCTCCGGCAGCGAAGGTCGGAAAGACCACACCGGCCGACGCCCGGAAAACCGGCCTGACCTGGATACGCATCCATGCTTCAGTGAT
>CAJWGH010000002.1 GCA_913031095.1 uncultured Chloroflexota bacterium
TGGCCCATCCGGAGATCGACGCCGTGGCCGTGGTGTTAAGGGTTCCAGCCCACTACCAGATCACCAAGGACGCCATCAACGCGGGCAAACATGTCTTCACCGAGTGGCCTCTGGGCAGGACCATTGAAGAAGCCGTCGAGTTGGCTGAACTTGCCAAAACCAAGGGAGTAAGGGCCATCGTGGGCCTTCAGTCCCGGGCCGCACCGGCCATCCTTCACATGAAGGAGCTGGTGGCGGACGGCTACGTGGGTGAAATCACATCCTGCTCCATGCGACTGATACGCGGCGGCGTTTTGGAGCGCACCTCCGGCCGCACTTGGCAGAGGGATAACGAACTAGGGGCACACACGCTGACCATCGCAGCCGGGCATTCCATCGACGCTCTGCGTTTCGTGGCTGGCGAGTTCACAGAAGTTACGTCCATCGTCTCGACCCAGATTGATAAATGGTATGAGACCGACACAGATAAGACGCTGGACGTCACCTCACCCGACAACATATTGGTCAACGGCCGTTTGGCAAATGGGGCGGTTGTCTCTGTTCATGTCGCCAGTAATCCTTTCGCCGGCAGCGGTTACACCATGGAGATCTATGGTCGGAAGGGGACCTTAGCGGCTACTTCAGAGGACTCCCCTCAACTGGGTGCGGTCTACCTACAGGGTGCACAGGGGACCGACGATCTGCAAGACATCGCGATCCCTGACAAGCACACCAACGTTCTAGAAGGGATGCCCGATGGCCCACCCAAAAACGTCGGTCAGATGTACTACCAGTTCAGCGAGGCTATACAGGGCAATGCGGCCGACTTCCCAACCTTCGACACCGCAGTAGACCTCCACCGTCTCATCGACAACATCCGATTGTCCTCAGATGAGGGTCGCAAAGTCGATACCACCAGCTAAGAACAACCTAGCCCTCCCCAACCACGGGGGTGGGCTAGGTTGTCAGCAAGTATCTACAAACACCGTGCCCGTGATAGATATGCAGCCCACCCAATGTCGCCCTGGGTGGAGTGAAAGGTTTACCCTCTACCGTGACGTCCCTACGGCAACAAGATCCCTCAGCAGTTCCCTCGAGGCCAGAGCTTTGGACAGCTAAACCGGTAACAGAGGTTCCGTTACATCGTCTGGTAGTTCAGCCTCAAAGGCGTTCAGGTAAAATGATGTTTGGGCGTAATGGCCCATTAGCGTTGTCAACTCCACCAGGTACTGGGCCCCGAATTGTTCTAGAGCCTTATCGAAAGTCCCCTTACTGACTTTGTGGTCTTTGAAGAATTCGTTGCCATAATCGATGATTGCCCTTTCGTCAGCGGCCATTGTCGGGAGAGGTTTCCGGTCTCTGATCGCGTCCACCAAGGCGTCAGAAACTCCTTCTTTGCGCGCGGCGGGGGCGTGGGCGTTCCAAACGTATTGACAGTCCATGGCCCTAGCGGTATTTATAATGGCCAACTCTAAGATGCGCTTGGGGAACGTGGTCTCGTAGCGCAGATAGCTGGTCAAGTGATTGCGGCGCTTGGCCATCTCAGGGCTGTTAATGGTGAACGAACCAGGGCCTCCGGTTATGGAGCCACCGGCAGCGGTTGTGACTTCTTCAAACGCTGCCTGGAACTCCGCCGGTACCATGTCGGCCGATACTACTGGTAGGCGTGCCATAGTTGTCCTCCGAATCTAAAACTGTTTCAGAATAGCTGGCCGAGAGTCTACCATTACCAGGACTGATTCAGAAGTCCTCGACGTTAAGCCGGTGCTCGTATAGTCGTTGACCTAAGAAAGACCGGCCCGACATGCGCTATATCAAGATATACATGAACCGGTCCCCAATCTCTACCGAAGAGATTGATTCCCCGGTGGCCTTGGCCATCCATTACCGGCCCGTCTCCGAACTTAGGAGACCCGGCTCGATCATTAGGAAAGGCTGAAATCAAACAGGCTGACTGGCAGCGGTTAGGTGATAACGCCTTCAGCCACTAAGCGGGCCATCTCTTTCTCGTCCAACCCCAAGACGCCTCCGTAGATCTCTGCGTTATGTTCGCCGTATTGGGGGATAGGACCAGCTGTGGTGGGTGTCTTGGAATACTTGATGATGGTCGGTCCGGGCACTAATATCTTCTTACCCTCTGGAAGTTCTTCTTCCATCATCACCTCTCGCTCCCAGAGGTGCTTGTCGGCCAAAACCTCTGGAATGCTCAAGGCCGGACCCACAGGAATATCAGCTTCCACCAACGCCCTTTCCACCTCTTTTACTGGGCGCTCCTCACACCATAGATGCAATAGTTCCATACGTATCTCTGCTTTGTCGGTGGCGAACATTGGGGCCGCAAATTCCGGGTCGTCGGACAGGTCGTCATAGCCCATCACTTTCAACATCCGCTCCCACATACCTGCGCGTGCAGCTCCGGTGGACACATACCCATCCTGACACTTGATAAACGATCCGGCCCGGGTAAAATCGTTGGTGCCGGTCTCGTGGCACATTGCCAGTGCTACTTCCTCCAGAGTTATGCCGCCGTCTAGCATAGCCACCTCCAGCCACTGGCCTTCTCCCGTGCGGTCACGGTGGCGTAGTGCTCCCAGAATTCCGATTGTGGCGTGCAAAGCAGCCGTCCGATCCATGATGGGGCCCTCAGCCATGACCGGCTGATCGAAGCCCCGTCCGGTCTGGTGGCCGATGCCGCTCATTGCCTGGATAATGGGGTCGAAACACTGCCGGTCACGGTACGGTCCATACTGACCAAAGCCCGATACTGAAGCGAGGATGATACCTGGATTTACCTTACACATTTTTTCGTAGCTGAAACCCATCTGGTCCAAAGTGCCGGGCCTGAAATTCTCCAGCACCACGTCAGAGACTTCCAGCAGCTTAAAGAACAGGGCTTTGCCTTCCTCATGACGAGTGTTGAGAGTAACACTCTTCTTGCCACGGTTGTACGCCGCGAATTGAACGCTCATATCCCCAACGAAAGGACCTGAGTTACGAAGGTCACTAGACTTGCTCCACTCTACCTTAATGACATCCGCCCCCATGTCCCGGAGAATCATGCCTCCCCGCGGGGCTGCCTGCCAGCGGGCTAATTCCAAGATTCGGACACCCTCCAGCACGCCAGTGGATTGGGTCGGGGACATAATTCTTTCCTCTCTATTCGGGTTCTGGTAAGACCGTCAGAGTATAGCGTGATTCGAATCGGATTAGCATGACACTCGTCCAGCACTTCAGCGAAGACCAGGATCCAAGATGGTCTTATCGGATGAGTTCGACCACCTTTATAAATCCGAATTTCGGCATTCACCAGAATGACGTTGGGGATTTTTCGAACCTACGAGTGCTAAAAGGAAAGGCCATCCCCGATTGAACGGCGATGGCCTTTAGTGGAGGAGATGCCTCAGGGTCTACAGGTTCTCTAGCACCGTGGTGATGCCCATTCCTGCGCCGATGCATTGGGTGGCCACTCCATACTTGGAGTTGGAGCGCCTCAGCTCGTGGGCCAAAGACAACACCAGCCGCCCGCCAGTGGCTCCCAGAGGGTGGCCGATGGCCAAGGCACCGCCGTTGACGTTCAACTTCTCCATTGGTATGCCCAGTTCCCTGGCGCTGGGAATGATCTGGGCGGCGAAAGCTTCATTGAACTCGACTCGGTCGATCTGGTCCATCGTCAGTCCGGCATATTTCATGGCCTTGTTGGTAGCAGGTACGGGGCCCAAACCCATCAACTGAGGCTTCACGCCGGAGACGCCGAAGCCGATGATTCGAGCCATAGGTTCCAGACCCAAAAGCAAGGCTTTTTCTTCACTCATCACCAATATAGCGCTGACGCCGTCGTTGGTGGGTGAAGAGTTCCCAGGGGTGATGACGATCTCATTCCCTCCATAGCTGACAACGCCAGGAATAGGGTTCAGATTCATAAGACCCTCAAAGTTAGTCCCTGGCCGAATACACTCGTCTCGATCAAAAGAAATCATCTCGCCCCGCTCATCTGGAAGCCACGCACCATTGTCGTCGAAGACAGGCTTCTCAACTTCCAGAGGCACAATCTCGTCATTGAAACGACCTGATTCATACGCGTCCACCGCCTTCTGGTGGCTAGGAACGGCATATTCATCCAAGTCGGCTCGGGTTAGTCCGTAGACCTCAGCCACGTTCTGGGCCGTCTGTAGCATGGAAACCTTGGGAGGTGAATCTAGGATGAAATCCGGGAACGGGACTGAGAAATGCTCTGAATGGTCGGGAGACATGTCCCGTTGGGCTTTGGTGAACTCCACCTGGTAGGGCTCGGTTACGCGGGTGAAAGGGCCTTCATCGCCTGGAATGGTCCGAGCCATACGCTCGGCACCCAAAGCTATGCCGCAATCGGTAGCTCCAATCATGATCGACTGGGCGATACGGTGCAGAGTCTCCATGCTAGAACCGCACTGCCGGTTTGAGTTAAAGGTGGACACTTCGGGTGGTAGTCCGGCCAACCGGGCGACACGGCCCATGTCCACGAACTCGGCGTTGCCGAGCACATTGCCCAGGCCAACATCCTCAATCATATGATCTTGGACCTTGGGGTTCCTCTCCAGTAGTTGCCTGACCACCTTGGCTCCAAGTTCGTCTAGGCGAGTGGCTACTAGTTTGCCGCGGACTGCCCGGGCGAATGGGGAACGGACACCATCTACGATGACTGCGTTTCGAAGTTCCATGAATTACCTCTTGTCCGAGTTCGGAGTGCGTTCGAATTTACGAGTGAAATAATTGGATATCAGGGTACCACAGGCAGGGTTGGCATGGCCCGCCTGCGTCACTACAATGCCGGTCATGCTCAACCATCAATCGGGAAACGGAGATAACCATGACAACGTTGGATGAACGGTTCCAGAAAGGAATAGAAACTCGCACCAAGTTTGGCGGGGGCACCCTGACCGGTGGCTCTACTCCCCTGGCTTGGCCCATGGCCCCTGACCTGAACCAGATCGCCGGGCAATTTTTGTTCGGCAGCATCTGGCACCGGCCTGCCTTGAAGGACCACCAGCGGGAGATGATCACACTGACCTGTTTGACGGTTCTGAAGAGGGACAACCAGACCCGGCGCCACTTGGGAAACGCTCTGAATCTAGGATTGACGCCCATCCAGATCATCGAGGTGTTGATGCACTCGTCGTTCTACAGCGGAGTGCCGGCCACCCTGGATGCCCTGGCCATCGCCAAAGAGGTATTCGAAGAGAAACAAGTCGATTACACGCCGCAAGAGGTGTTCGACACCTCGGAGACACCCGATGACCTTTTCAACCGAGGCGTAGCCCGGCGAGTGGAGTATATGGGCCCTCCATCGGATAGCGGCCTGGGCCCTGTAACTGAGGCCGAAAAGGAGTTCAATCGACTGACCCAAGAATACTATTGGGGCTCCGTCTGGAACAGACCAGGGCTGACTTTGCCAGAACGCTCTATCTGCACCATGGCGGCACTTACAGCCCTGGGGCGGGAGAGCCAGCTAGCCAGTCACATCCGTGGCGCCTTGAACGTAGGCCTTAGCCAAGAGGAAATCGTAGAAGTCTTCATCCATGCAACTTTCTACTGCGGCCTGCCATTCGTACGCTCAGCCATAGACCTGGCGAATAAGATATTTAGGGAAAACTAGCTTATAGTTGCCAGTTTTCAGCTTACTCTTAATCTTTTAGGTGAGGATACATCGCCAAAGGTGTGGCGGCTAGGAGTCCGGCGTCCACGGGTAAGGTGACGCCGGATATCCAGCGGGCTTCGTCTGAAGCCAGAAACAAGATGGCATAGGCCACGTCCCACGCTGTACCGTCGAATCCCAAGGGGCCGGCGCGGCGGCGCAGGTCGAGCAATTCTTGAGATGTGTGGCGGGCGACCATGGGGCTGTAGACATGGCCTGGGGCTATGGCATTAACGCGGATGTTGTCGCGACCATAATGGACAGCCATGGAGTTGGTCAGGCCCAATATGCCGCCCTTGGATGCTGCATAGGCATGGCTGGGGCTACCGCCACCGGCTCGAAGCCCAACTATGGACGACAGGTTGGTGATGGAGCCTCCTCCGTCTTTAATCATCTCGGGTATAGCAAATTTACTGGTCAGCATAACGCTCTTCAGGTTAACGTCCATCACCGTGTCCCAGAACTCTTCTTCAACATCGGTGACCAAACCAGGGCCGCTGATGCCCACGTTATTAACCAGAACGTTCACCTTCCCATAGGTCTTCACTGCGGATTCCGTCATCTCCTGACAAGAATCAATGTTGGTGACGTCTCCCACGCATACGGTGGCGTCTCCACCCTCTTCTTTTATCTGGGCCAACGTAACCTCGGCATTCTTCTCGTCTCTGTCGACCAGCAAGACTTTGGCTCCTTGACGCGCGAAGAGCAAGGAAATGGCCTGGCCGATTCCAACGAACTCGCCGCTGCCAGTAGCCCCAGCCCCGGTCACTATGGCGACTTTCCCTTCAAGTCTATTTCCCTGCGTCGTCATTACTCCTCCCGATGTCTGTCCTAACGATAGATGTCCGGGAAGGAGTATATATCACACTGGAATGTCATATGTTCTTGTTACATCATACGAAGTGTAGTTAAGCCAGCGCCGAATCTCCTTTACTAGCGGGACGCTAGGATGGCAGCGGCCTAGGTTTAGGCTTGTTTAATCGAGTGAGTGATTCATCTAACCTGCGGGAAGAAGTATCATGCTCAGTCTTCAATCGTTAAGGGGCGTGAACATAGTCAACGAATACCGAGATGCTATAGGCGAATCAGATTGATTTTTTTGAATGGGATCTAAGCACCAACGCTTGACACCTTCTAATCCTTTACGTTAGCCTGCGGTAGCAGGTTCCCAGGAAATTGGGGACTTATTTTTTTACCTAACGACTTCTCTAAACACTATCTGAGCGGTCAGAATAGTTCCGCTTTTCAGACCCTGGTTCAATAAAATGCCTCAGCGGTTGCTGGGGGTTTTTTGCGGATAGTCCCCAACGCCCCGTTGGGATAGTCGAATAAAGGGCCAGGAGAACCATGAGCAAGCTATTCTCACCGATTACCATCAGAGGTGAAGAGATTCCTAACCGAGTGTGGGTGGCCCCTATGTGCCAGTACTCTTCCGACACCGAAGAGGGCCACTGTAGCGCTTGGCACACTGTCCACTACGGAACCCGCGCGGTAGGTGGAGCTGGACTGGTCATGGTGGAAGCAACATCCGTCCGTCCTGACGGACGCATCACTCCATGGGACCTCGGAATCTGGGACGACAGTCACGTCGCATCCATGGGACCGGTGGTTGATGCCATTGAAGGCAACGGTTCGGTGCCGGCGATCCAACTAGCCCACGCCGGACGAAAGGCCAGCCACGACAAGCCTTGGGAAGGTAGCAATCAGCTGAACTCCGGAACTGGCGGTTGGGATAGCATAGCTCCGAGCCCTATCGCGTTCCAAGAAGACTGGAATATTCCGCGGGAAATGACCCTTGAAGATATCGGCCAAGTGGTAAGCGACTTTGCCAATTCCGCCAAACTGGCAGTAAACGCAGGTATGAAGGTCATCGAACTGCACATGGCCCACGGCTACCTGGGCTGTGAATTTCTTTCACCTTTATCAAACCAGAGAACAGACGAGTACGGCGGCTCTCTGGAGAACAGGACCCGCTTCCCCCGTGAAGTAGCCAGAGCAGTCCGCAATGCCATCCCCGATTCTATGCCGCTGTTGGTACGAGTGTCAGCCACCGAGTACATGGATAGTGGTTGGGACGTGGACGAATGCGTGGAATTCAGTCGCTGGCTCAAAGGAGATGGAGTAGACCTGATCGACTGCTCATCAGGCGGAAACTCCTCCACCCAGAAATTGACTCCTTACCCTGGCTATCAGGTCCAATTTTCCGCCCGCATCCGAAGCGAGGCTGAGGTTACAACCGGAGCCGTTGGACTAATTACCGAAGCTGCCCAGGCCGAGAAGATTCTGGACGATGGAGATGCAGACGTGATCCTTCTGGCCAGGGAACTCCTCCGAAACCCTTACTGGCCAATCCATGCACAAACCGAACTTGACGGCGAAGCCGAATGGCCCGATCAGTACAAACGAGTGGCTGAACTGCGGAAGCGGTAAACACCATTTGATTAATCCCGCAGCATCTCAATCTAAAAAGCCCCGCCCTTCTATCGAAGGGCGGGGCTTTTTCTTTTTATCTAAGGATGTCGTTCGTCCATGATCTCCTGAAAAATTTGGCTGTCACTGGCGGTATTTAGCTTCCGCTATCTTGTGCCGCAGGATCCTTGTTCGGATAAACTTTTCCAGAACTAATAAACTAGGAATAGCGCTAGGAGTCCCACTCCTCCAAACTCCGCTCCAGCTCCGCTTGCGTCTGGACGTGCTCTTCGCCCAGGCGGGTCATTTCATCAAAATCTTGGTTCATTGTGGCTTGCTGAAGTTGGGTTTCTATCTCTTTCAGACGGTCTTCAAGATCCACAATGGCCTGCTCAAAGTCGATTACCGGCGCCGCTGGGTTCCGACGTTTGGGAACATGGGATTTGGCTGACCGCGGCCGTATGGCAGGTTTGGGCTTCTCTCTCACCCTAGCTGCGGCCGCCTTTGTCTCTACCGCTTTTTGGGAGTCCGACCACTCCTCAAACGTCCCTTCGAAGGCTTCCGCTTTGCCATCGGCCATAACCAGCAAAGAATCGGCCAACAGAGAAACTAGATGCCGGTCGTGGGACACCAGCAGGACCGTACCCGGATAGCCCAACAGGACCTGTTCCAAGGCTTCTCTGCTAGGGATGTCGAAATGGGTTGTTGGCTCGTCCATAACCAACAGATTGGGTTCGGCGATTAGCAGACGGGCCAATGCCAGACGGCTCTTCTCTCCACCGCTACAAGCCCCCACTTCTCGGAACACGTCATCACCCTGGAACAGGAATCTAGCCAGATAGAATCGAGCCTGTTCGAAGGGCATATTCTTAATCTCCAAGAAGGAGTCTAATACTGTGTCCTCATCGACCAGAGCATCCAATCCCTGGCTATAGTAACCGACCTTTACGCCCTGACCCATAGCTACGAAGCCTTCCAAAGGCGGGGCCAATCCAAGCACGGTCTTGATGAATGTGGATTTGCCAGTGCCGTTGTCTCCAATCACGGCAGTGCGCGAGCCTCTGGCTAATTTCAGGTCGGGTATCTTTAGCAGTTCGGTAGGATCGTCTCCTTCGATATAACCGATCTTTAACTCCTTAGTGCTCAGGACGACCTGGCCGGTGCGCGCCGCGCCCGCTGTCTTCAACGATATCGATTGGTCTGTGTCAGGGCGGTCGATCCGTTCCAAACGCTGCAGCCGAGTCTCCCGTCCTTTGGCCTCCCGGGACCTTTGCCCAGCTCTATACCTGTCGATGAACGCCTGTTCTTTGGCGATGAATTCCTGTTGGGCCTCGTATTCTTTGGCTTGGCGTAAGTCGCGCTCGCCCTTCAATACCCTGTATTTAGAAAAATTGCCAGGGAAGGTATTCATTCGGCCATGGTCGATCTCCCAGATCTGCGTGGCCATTTCATCAAGGAAATATCGGTCATGGGATACCACAACTACCGCCGGTGCGAAGTGGGTCAGATAGCGTTCTAGCCAGGTAACGCCTTTAAGGTCTAGATAGTTGGTCGGCTCGTCCAGAACCAACAGGTCAGGGTTCCCCAAGAGAGCTTTGGCCAGTGCGGCTCTGGTTCGTTCGCCGCCGCTGGCTGATGACGCCGGAGAGTCCAAGGTTTCCGGCCTTAGTCCAAGGCCGTCCATCATACGTTCCGCAGCGCGTTCGTAGTCATATCCACCCAGAGATTCGTACCGTTCCAACAATTCCGCGTAGCGGAGTCCCGATTCTTCGGAATCCGATCCTCTCGATGAAGCAACCTCCAACTCCGTCTCCAACGCGATCACTTCTTCGAAGCCGCGCATCACTTCTTTCCGGAGGGTACCGTCGATGTCCATCTGTGGGTGCTGAGGCACGTAACCGACCTGGAGGCCGTTGGAGCGAGACACCCGGCCCACGTTGGCGTCTTGTTCTCCCACTAATACCCTGAGCAGAGACGTTTTGCCGCCACCGTTGGGCCCGACTATACCGATGCGAGCCCGCTCATTGATGTCCAGGTTAACGCCTGAAAAAATGATGTCGGCGCCGTAATGGACAGCCAGGTCTGAGGTGGAAACCAGCGGCATAAGGGTGGATGGAACTCCCTAGGAAATTTGGCTGCTTACCGAGCCATTACCGGACGGGCATTATTCATATAAGCCAATATAATATTAACCGATACACGGCGCGGCGTTAACCTAATAAAGGCATTCTTGAACCCTGGGAGTTCCCGTTTGACCGACACAAGGCAACCCCGCTTCAAGATGGGAGCCATGTTGAGTAGGCTCCATAGGTTCATCTATGTTTTGCTTAGGGGACGGTTCGTGTCCCATAGAGGAAACGTTAGATTCCTACTCTTAAGCACGATTGGACGTAAGACTAGGCGGACTTGGACCGTGCCACTTTTATACATCATGGACGGCACAAAACCCTGCGTGGTTGCCTCCCGAGGAGGGCACCACAAGGCACCCGACTGGCTTCTAAACATCAAGGCCGAAAGCAGGGTGCGAATTCAGATCGGACCTGTTAGCTGGGACGGTATGGCCGAGATAGCCACTGAGGAAGAACGAGAGAAGTTGTGGCCAGTATTCATCGAGAGCTACGGAGGTTACGCAAGCTATCAAGCTCGGACGACCCGCCAATTTCCCATCGTTATAATCACGCTATGCGAGGACTGATCCCCATGTTCGGTTTCCCGTTAAGGATGTATACTTGTCCCAGATTTTAGGAACCTCAACAGTAGGCAGGAGGGACCCATGGCTACAAAAACGCAGGGTAAGACTTCGGTGCAATCACAACCCCTAGTCAAGATTACGGAGATGGACCACATCGTCCTTCGGAACAAGGATGTGGAAGAATCTCTCCGGTTCTACACCGAAGTGCTGGGCCTAGAGGCAGAGCGAGTCGACAAGTGGCGAGCCGGCGAGATTCGGTTCCCGTCTGCCAGGATCAATGCAGACACAATCATAGATTTCTTTGGCTCGGATCAAGAGCCTATCGGCAAAGAGGGCATCAAGAACCAAGACCACTTCTGTATGGTCATCGAGCCCATCGACATGGAAGAACTAAAGGTTAAATTCGAGGCCATGGGAGTGGCGATTCAGGCTGGTCCTGGAAAGCGATGGGGCTCCCATGGAGATGGAATCTCCCTTTATATATATGATCCGGACGACAACGTCGTGGAGCTCCGCCACTACTAGGGTCGTTGGACCTGTACCTGAGTACCTCTGCATCTATCGAAGTGGCCGACCTGCATGAGGTTGGCCACTTCTCTATTGCGTAAGCGTTACAGAATGAGCCAAGACTGGGCCATCCCAGACTACAGTATCCGTGTGAGCAAGCGGGCTAGGCGGGTGACCATCAAAGTCTCGTCAGGGGCAGGACTTGAGGTTGTCATCCCAGTTAGGTTCAAGCGGTCTGAGATTCGGAAGATACTCCAGTCGAAGGCCGACTGGATCAGAAAGAGCCTTGAAAAAACCCGACCTGTCGAAAGACTGAAACGCCCCGATACGGTCCATCTTGGTATGCTGGGCGAGACTTGGTCGGTCCAGTATTTCCCTTCCGATAATCAACGTGTAAAGGTATCAGAGCTAGCCGAGAGTTTACTCTTGTGTTCCGGCCCGGTTGATGACCCCGTGACAGTGGCTGTCGCGTTGAATCAGTGGATCCAGAAGCGGGCGAAAGCCGTGCTGGTGCCGTGGCTGAACCAGCTAAGCCTAGAACTCTCTCTGCCCTTCAGTCGAGTGTCTGTGAGGCGTCAGAGGACCAAATGGGGCAGCTGCTCCGCCAAGAAATCCATCAGCTTGAACCGGAACCTGCTATTTCTCGAAGAGCCGCTGGCGAGATATGTGTTGGTTCACGAACTATGCCATGGTAGCAGACTAGACCATTCCGATAGATTCTGGAGTCTATTGGAGACCTTTGAGCCCAACGCTCGCGAGACGGCCGTTAAAGTCAGAGATGCCTCTGTGTTGGTGCCCAGATGGGCGCAGGTCTAGCTTCGGACCTGAAAGGTTGTCGGTTAACATGATTCCTCACGCGAACGTTTTACGCTTCCCTAGAAAGGCGGAATACGGGATCTATTCTTCTCTCAGTTTGCCTAGAATCGCCGGAGTTTGGGCGCTGCTAGGGCTAAAGCGAACATCATTGATATTCCGAGTATCCCAGATAAGACCGCGGTGGTTGGCGCGCCGAGCATCCCGGCTACGGCTCCCGCTGCCAGGCTGCCAAAGGCATGGGCATAGATGGCCAACGTCCTCAAGCCCATTAAGCGGCCTCTAAACTCGGGCAGGCCTGTTTTCATCAGCACTGTGAGGACTAACACAAGACTAGAAGAGAACAACACTCCGGTAACCACCAGGATGCCAACCGACAGGTAGAAGTTGGTGGAAGCAGCGAACACGATCATGGTGGAATGCCAGCCACATACCACCAGAATACAGAGCATTCCCGTATGCTTCAGATTTGGCATCACCGCCCAGAACATAGAGCCTATCAACCCTCCGATTCCGAACGAAGATATGAGGATACCTAACCCCACAGAGTCGCGGTCCAACACATCTCTGGTAAATATGGGGACCAATGTTGTATGGAATGAGAAGCCAGTGATGTTAAATATCACCGCAATAAGAAGAGCCGACCAGAGCAATTGTTCGCCTTTGACGTATCTCAACCCCTCAGCAACCAAAGCGAACACTGACTCCCTCTTTTGACTTTCACTCACCCGCGTGTAACCCATAGCAAGCGTTGCCAACCCACTGGTGATATATAGCGAGGCCACCAGCACATATGCGCCTTCCGGACCGAACCGGTCGAACAAGACCCCGCCGATGATGGGTCCACCGACCAGCGCGATATTCGAACCCGCGTTAATAAGAGCAACCGCATTGGATATGCGTGGCGGCTCAACACTATCCACCGCGAGAGATTGGGCCGTGGGCATCTGAAAGATACGAGCCAACCCAGCGACCAACGTAATCATGAAGATGTGCCAGACCTCGATGAGACCAGTGACAATCAACACCAGCATAACCAACGCGAGAGTCGCCAATACCGACTGAATGATGACCATCAATATGCGCCGCGGAACTATGTCGGCGGTGGCTCCTGCAAACAAAGCCAGGAAGTTGAATCCCAGCCGGGCAGAAGCAGTGAGGCCAACCAGGAACGGTGAGTCGGTCAAATTCAACACATACCAAACAACCACCACCGTTTCCATCTGGGACGCCATCTGAGAGGTAGTGATAGCAGACCAGATGAGACCAAAATTGCGCTCATGGAGTATGGAGATGGGTCCGGCAGCCCGACCCAGATTTGTAGCAAAATTCAATTTCACAAGTAGATGAAGAGGTGACACGACCGAAACCGGACTCAAAGATAGTAGCGCCCCAGCAATGGACTGTCTATCAAACCGGCCTTACCGAACGCACAAAACCCATGCTCTATTGTAATCAACGAGACATTGGCGTTTTTTTCTTACCCATCGAGATGGAGTTAGTTTCTTGCCGTCGTAATACTGTTAGTCAGGTCGGTTTCGTCGATTGCCCGGGTTATGCAATAACCAACGAGGTTATCTGGATTCCAGTTTTCACCAGGATAGCGGTTGGGGTGAGAACCCAACTCAAAGAATTACTCCGGGCTCGGCATGACCTCGTCAACGAAATATCTCATGGTCCGTATGGCCTTTTCGTGCGAGATGTTTCCCCAGGCAAAGACGCCGATAAAATAGTTAATGCCTGATACCTCTATCGCCCGCCACACCTGCTCCCTAACCGACTGGGGAGAGCCCACAATGATCTTTTCATCGGCCAGCATCGTATCGTAATCGTACAAGTATTTCAGGTTATCTGACTCGCCAATCTTCCAAAGGTAGTTGATGTTGTCACACCATCTTTGCCAGGCGCTGCGGGCCTCGACTTTGGCCTCGGTATCAGTTGGCGCGATGAAAATATGACGAGTCTGCCCTTGTTTGGGGTCCGCAATGCCACTGTTTATCCTGCCCAAATCGCCCTTGTGCTTCTCCCATTCTTGTTTATACAGATCGAAGTGCTTCTTGGTAGCAGCGTTTGTGTCGAAAATGTGGCTGGTGTGTATACCGTTCCGGGCCATCCAGGGTACCGTTTCTAAGTTGCCGCTGGCGTACCAAATGGGAGGGTGTGGCCGCTGGTAGGGTCGCACCCAGAACTTGATGTCCTTGTAGTTGTAGTACTGGCCTTGGTGGTTTAGCGTTTCGTTATTCAATCCCTTCAATAGCACAAACAGAGCTTCGTCAAAGATGGCACGCCCCTCACTCGAGTCTACTCCGAACCTGTCCACCTCAAATGGGACAATTCCCCGCCCTACTCCCAACTCCAAGCGACCGTTGCTCAGATGGTCTAACATGCAGACCTCTTGTATCAGGCGCAAAGGATTGTAAAGCGGGAGCAGATAAACCAGCGGGCCCAGTCGTATTCTTGAGGTACGCTGAGCCACGGCCGATAGGTACATTCCTGGAGATGGGGCCACACTCAGAGGCGTGGTGTGATGTTCCGCCACGTGATAAGCATAAAAGTCCTGCTGGTCGGCGTACTCCAACAGCTTCAGCCGATCTTCAAATATCTGGGATGGCGAGTTTTCGTCCCATTCCACCCAGTCGAAAATGCCCCAATTTATCTTTCTGCCGTTCGTGGTCTGGCTGGCCATGAAACTCCCCTCCGGCAGGAGTCTGACTTATGACTCGATGCCGCTGTCGAACTGGACCAGTATCCCGTCAGGATCAAAGGCGAAGAAGGTGCGGATATTCCCGTTCTCATCGGCGAAGGCCTCAATTCCTCCAGCGACCTCTACGCCATTGGCGATAAGATGATCGGCCAATCCCCTGACGTCTTTGACCGTAAACGACACATGGCTGACGCCAACCTGGTCCAGTTTTATGCTGTCGCCGTCAGGTTGGTCTCCCGGATGGCTAGTCATAACAAAGAATTGAGGTTGTCCCCAGTCCAGGTATACGGTACGGCGATTGTTGCGCTTGTGCTTGTAGGTGTGGGTGAGCCCTCCGGTACTAGTGTCTTGCATGAAGTCCTTGGTAACTTCCATGCCAAGGATGTCCCGATAGAAGGCCAGAGCTTTGTCCATGTCTCTGACGCAAACAGCTATATGAGAGATTCCTGTAGATTCCATATCTTCACCTTTTAGATCGAGAGTTTTTTGCAGGCGCCAATCCTATTCCGGCTCCTAAGATTTGTCAAAACCGCGCAGACGGTCAATCAAGGAACCCGGAATATTTACGCCACTTGAAGTAATCTGCCAATCCTTCTTTCAGTTCGAACTTAGGAGTCCATCCCAGATCTTCAAATAATCGGTGGCCTGAGAGGGGGCCGCGAGAATAACCCTCTCCAACAGAATCGGCTGGACGCAATGGAGGAACTTCGAACACCGTCTCCGGAGACAACTCGACCACGGCATCCAATATCTGTTGATAGGTCACCCAGATTCCGGTGGTGATGTTGTATAAGTTGTGAGGCAGCGAAGTCGCGTCCAGCACCGTACGGATGCCGTTGGCGATATCTGATATGTAGATGTAGTCCCGGCCTCCCGCCAGATCTTGCGGGCTGATGGTCGTTCCTCGCACCGCTCGCCCAATCCAATCATAAAACACCGACATCACAGCGCGATGTCCGGTGACCCGCTCCATAGGACCGTAAGGGGTGCTCAGGCGAACACTGACAGTGGACAGTCCATGCAATTCCCCGTAACGGCGTGTAATCATCTCGCTGGAGAATTTGGTGATACCGTAAAGGTTGTCTGGAGCGGGAGGAGTCTCTTCGTTCAACGTCTGGTCGCTAGGAAGTGCAGTCCCATAAGCTGCGCCGGAACTGACATAAACGAAACGCGTTACTTTCTGCGTCCTGGCTAACTCCAGCAGGTTGGCAGTTCCTTCCAAGTTGATGGCGATGACGTCTCGGCTTCGTTCGATCTCCAAGGCAGTCCGGTTCACAGTGTAGACCGCCGCGTGGACGATCTTGTCAATCTGATGCCCTTGACCCAACAGTTGAATCGAAGCCGAATCGACGATGTCACCTTGAATAAAAGTGATTTTCGATGCCGCTTCTCCTATGAATTGCTGTAGGAGTTGGTCTGGCCCGTTGATGTCAAAGCTGACAACATCGTGGCCGTTATTTGCCAGGTCCTTAACTATGTTCGCCCCTACAAATCCAGTGCCTCCAGTGACGAGTGTCGCCATGTCCTGCCTCCAAGATCAGTTTCAGGATGCAACTATGGTCGGACGGTAACAACTAGTCAATCATAAATAGCGGCCATCCTACCATTGGTCGGCGCATCAAGGCCGCACAGCCGCGTATAATGCAAGCGTCTCGATACTCCTAGAATGCAAGTCGGACACTAACCATAACTGCCACACCATAACTTTCGAATCGGAAAGGTTTAGACTCGGTTGCCAGTGGCCGTGAGAGTTCAATGGCCATAACCATGGTATTTTCCTTGCAAGAAATTCGGCGTCTGCGCCATACGGGACGCCTCTGGACCAAACCTGAAAGGGACCTAACCCGACATGAAGATAACCGAAGTCACCAGCGAAGTATTTGAGTGGGAGAGGCCAGGCATCTGGAACGGCGGACACTTCTACGGACCGGGCAGGCTGCACAAAGTCACGGTACACACAGACGAGGGCATCACTGGCTCTGGTTGGAACGGCGGCACAGCAGCAGAGCGCCCGCTTAACCTGTTCCCAGGATACGTCGATTACTTCCGGCCTTTGGTTGTGGGTCGAGATCCCATGGAGACCAGGGCGCTTTCACATGACCTAGGCGAAAAGCTGATCAAGATACTAGGGCCAGGAGGCATCAACACCCAGGTGCTAGCGGCCATAAACATCGCCTGCTGGGACATCAAGGGCAAGGCATTGGGCCAATCCATCCATCAGATGCTAGGCGGTGCCCAGGACCGCATACGCACCTACATCGCGGGTGGCTACTACGCCGAAGGTAAAGGACTAGAAGAATTGCAGGAGGAGGTGCGCTTCAACGTCCAGGAGATGCACGCTTCGGCCGTGAAGATCAAGATCGGCGACCCCAATGTTGGCGTCGCCGGGGACATGCGGAGGGTTGAAGCCTCTCGAAAGGCCATCGGTGATGATGTGACTCTTTTAGTTGACGCCAACTGCTCGCTGGACCTTGAGACATCCTTAGAGTTTGCCCGTCAGCTTCCTCAGTACGGCGTCTACTGGTTCGAGGAGCCACTGCCCATCCATGACTATGAAGGCCACGGCCAACTTTCCGAGGTGTCCAGCGTGAAGATTGCCACTGGGGAAAATGGCTACCACCTGGCACATTTCAAATCGCTGTTGGACCACAAAGGAGCGGCCGTCTTGAATGTGGATGTGAGCATCGTGCCGGGCTACGACATCGCCAAGGACATCACCGACCTGGCCGCCGAGCGGGGTGTGTCAATCGCCCCTCACGGTTGCCAGGAACTACAACTACCCCTAGCGGCGGCTATTCCTCACGGCGAGTTCCTGGAAATATACCCGGTGGCGGTAGACCCGCTTCGGGTCGAGATGTTCCAGCCGCTGCTGGAGCCTGATGATGACGGCTATGTGACAGTGTCAGACAGACCAGGAATCGGGTACGAGCTGAACATGGACCTGCTCAACCGTTATAGGGTTAGGTAGAGATCATGAGCACCGAGATAAACATCGAACCAGCCCTGCCTGGTGATGCGGGCCTTGTTCTCCAGTTCATTAAAGGTTTGGCTGAATACGAGAACCTATCCGACAAAGTTGTGGCCACGGAAGCCAACATCCACGAGTCTTTGTTCGGCGAAAACGCTAATGCGGAAGCTGTTTTCGCTTATCAAGGTTCAGAGGCAGTTGGCTGCGCGATATTCTGCCAGCACTACTCCACCTATTCGGGGCGGTCCAGCCTTTATCTGGAAGACATCTTTGTGATTCCAGACAAGCGGGGCAGCGGAGTGGGCCGGGAGTTAATGACCTTCGGCGCAAAGTTAGCCCGGTCACGCGGCTACCTGAGGATGGAATGGTCAGTGCTGGACTGGAACGAGCCGGCGATCGGCTTCTACGAAAACCTGGGGGCCCGGCGTCTAAACGGCTGGTCGATCTACCAGCTAACCGGGGAAGCACTAGAACGGCTAGGACCTGCGGACTAGATACTAAGCTTACGAGCTCCGCTGCGTCTTTTCCGTTCATCCTGAACTCCAACCCAGGTAGAGAGCTTAGGTCAATCAGTCCTTTCGGATGGTCAACATTCCTGTGCTCAGTGATTCAACGGAGCTCAGCAATATCAGTTAGAGATTATGAGTATTCAAAGCCCTCTATATTCCCTTGAACCACTGGCTGAATTGCTCGGCCAATACTTTGTCCCCGTCTATCGCCAAATGTCCTTGCGAAATCGCCTCTGCCGCTGAGATTCGTCCGTACATCAGAAGCGCGAATATGTGTGTGTGGCAACGGAACATCACGTCAGCCGTGCCCCCTGCATCCTGTTCGTAGCGGAACTTGTCGCCTTCCACAACGATATCCGCGGTCACAGGCACAGGGCTTTTCACCTCGAACCGGTAGCGCACCGGATTATCGAGAGCCGAACCTGACCAAAATGCCCACCGCAGTGAACCCGAAGCAAACGATTCCTGGATTAAGATGACCATGGACTCCAAGCTGGCGGCAGAAAGACCTGCCTTCTCTTCAATAGCCGACCGGATGTCCCACTGGTGAAGGACGATCTCTTTGAAGCGGAGGTCCACGAAGTTCCCAGCAGGTACTATGCTGCCAGGGTGGTAACAGGGCTTGGCCTGGTCTTCCGGACCTAGGCCAGTGAGCAGATCTACCAGATGGTTGTCCTTCTCGATGTAGGTCTCTAGCAGCTTATCACCTAGCCGTTCCCGGGCGGCGATGGACGACTTGGCCAGTGCGTCGGCGCTCATCGAGGGATGGCCGGTACCAGCCTCCGGACGCCCTTCTGGTGGTGATGATTCACCCTGAAGGCCACGCGCAACTGTGCCAGCATAGAACTCAGAGTTCCCAATCAGGTGGGCGACCACATCACCCACTAGCCACTCATCACAAGCGCTCTGCTTACTCCAATATTCGTCAGGCAAGTTCTTGAGGTACTCCTGAAAGCTCTGAGACTCAGACCTATACAGTTGGGCTCGTTCTTCAAATGAAAGCAAATGGCCTCCAGTTACTAAGCTATTATCTGGGAGTATAGAGTTCGGCCGATAGACCTTTATACCTATCTGAAGTCTCGGAAGAACGCACGTACATCTTCGGCTAATAACTGAGGCTCTTCTAAAGCCGCAAAGTGCCCGCCCCGCGTCATTTCCGTCCAGCGGCGCACGTCGTATGAGCGTTCTCCCCACTCTCTAGGTGGCTTAGATATCTCCTGGGGAAACATCGCCATTCCTGCTGGCGCAGGAATTTTTTTATCTTTGTCCATAGTCCACACATTCTTCTGATTTTCGAAGTACATCCGCGTTGATGAGCTAATGGTCTGGGTCACCCAGTAGATGGTGACTATGGTCAGCAGTTCGTCTTTACTGTAACTCTTTTCCACGTCGCCGCCGCAGTCACTCCAGGTGCGATATTTCTCCACGATCCACGACGCCAATCCAGCAGGAGAGTCATTCAGCCCGTACGCAAGGGTCTGGGGTTTAGTGCCTTGGATGTGGTTGTAACCGCCCTCATCATCGAACCACTTATTACGTTGGGTGATGAGCGCCTGTTCCTCCTCAGTAACCGCTCGAGAACCAGGACCAAGATAGGGCGTAGGCCTGGTGACAGAGGTCAGATGAATCCCATACAAACTGTCGGAGTGGTCGAACCCCAGGAGAGCCGTGACCCCGCTGCCAATGTCGCCTCCCTGGGCTGCGAACTTGGGGTAACCCAGGTTCTGGGTCATCAGTTTGTTCCACATCCCAGCCACCCGCTGGACCTCCATTCCCCTATCCTTTGCATGGTCAGAGAATCCAAATCCGGGTAATGATGGAGCGACGACGTCAAATGAATCGGCAGCGTCTCCGCCGTGACTCGCTGGGTCACAGAGTAGAGGAATAATCTTGGTCATCTCGAAGAAGCAACTTGGCCAGCCGTGGGTGATGATTAACGGGATGGGGTTTGGGCCTTTGCCTTTCTCGTGGACGAAATGAATGTCCAGACCGTCCACTTCAGACTTGAAGTGGTTGAACTCGTTAAGTTTAGCTTCCTGGGCGCGCCAATCGAAGTCTGTCCGCCAATACTCCACCAGTTCTTTTATGTAGGCCAGGTTGCTTCCATACTCCCAACCGCTGTTGGGAATCTCATCCGGCCAGCGGGTGTCAGCCAATCGCTGCCTAAGGTCTTCGAGAACTCTATCTTCTACGGCAATGGTAAATGGTTTCACATCCATAAAAATTTACTCCTGTATGGGCCTCGTTAAACGTTGATGTTATAAACGCGAGCGGCGGTGTCATGGAACATGGCGGCGCGATCCGTAGGCGAATAGCCACTGGACAATCGTTTGAAGGCGTTCCACAGCACATTGTAAGAATAGGAGATCTTGTCCACCGGGTAGTTACTCTCGAACATACACCGATCGGAACCGAACTGCCGTATGCAATGTTCCATCAGGGGGCTAAGTTGCTGGGCCAGATCCTCAGAGCCAATGGGCTTCTCTAATTGGTCCCATCCATACGCGAATCTTGCCTGGCCCACACCGCCCAGCTTTAAGACGATGTTGGGGCATTTGGCCATTTCTTCAATTCCCTTGCGCCACGCTGGTAAGACCTCGTCATCTCGGTTGGCGTATGGTCCTACGCGCACCAGTCCGCCGATGTGGTTCAACACAATCGTCAGGTCAGGCAGGGCGCGTGCAAAATCAGCCAATTCTTCGGCCTGGTGAAAATAGAGAGAATTCTCCAGGATTAACCCCATGTCAGACAATACCTTGGCGCCAGCCCGGTATCCGTCGGTGCCCAGAGCGCCCTTGATATCTCGGTTAGCTAACTCCGGGCTCTCGTCCCAGCCCACTGAATGTCGGATGCCCCTAAAACGGTTGGGACTGGCGGTTTTCATAGCCTCCAATACCGGCCGTACCCCTTCGCCTAGTTTTAGGTCTGCGTGTCCGATGATGGCGGCGGCGGCTTTGGTCGGACTGTGAGCTCCTGAGGCGCTAACGTCAGCGATGGTCTGAATATATTCAACCTCACCCACAGGTTTCATCTCATCTGGCCCATCGGCGCGGTACTCACACCGGACCTCGATGAACACAGTTGACTTCACGTTATGCCCGCTATTCACGTCCGCAGCTAATTCAGGCAGCAGATACTTTTGATAATCCAATGGTTCAGGCCGCTGAACCCAAAAATGGTGATGTGGGTCGCATATGGGAATATCAGGCTCTAAGGTCTCTTCAGTGGTCAGCTTCAGCCAGTCATTGCCAGTAGAGGGCATGATGATCCTCCGGATCCGCGTTTAGCGGCCCAATAATAGCATGGAGTAGCGGCGTGTATTATTGTCTAAGTCGTCCCAGGAGAGAAGCAAAGTATGTCCGATCTGAACGGGAAGGTTGTAGCGGTCACCGGCGCGGCCAGGGGGTTGGGACGGGCCATGGTCAGAGGATTTCTAGCTGAAGGGGCCAAGGTGGTGGCCATGGACCTGTCATGGGATCCCTCCGGCTTCTCTGGTGACAAAGACGACGCCTTCCAAAAAGAACTTCAGGGCAGGCAAGACGAAGTGCTGGTATCGACAGTGGACATCAGTGACACCCAAGCTGTGGAAAATTCGTACATGTCCGCGATGGAGAAGTTTGGCACAGTGGACACTCTGGTGAACAACGCCAGCCTAAGGCAACGGAACCTATTTCCACCGACCGGGAAGATAACCACTCTGGAAACCGAAGACTCGGACTGGGAAAAAATGTTCGGTGTGGGGGTATTTGGGACGCTCAAGGTCACCCGCCGGTTCATCCAGCCAATGATAAAGCGAAAAAGCGGCAGCATCATCACGGTAATCAGCGGAGGAGCGATGCACACAGCAGTCGGCGGCGCTTACGTGGCGCAGCGTTCCGGCAGCCGGGAGATGCCGTACCAATCGGCCAAGGCCGCGACACTGACCATGATGTTCTACCTCGCCGACGAGGTACGCGAAAACAATGTGGCGGTGAACATATTGATCCCGGGGAACTCCCGCACCACCGGCTATGACGAACAGAACGACGCCCGGCGATCCGAAGGAACGACTCAAGCCAGGGCAAGCCGAGTCTCCTTGGTCCCGGAGCACATAATTCCTATCACCTCGTTCTTAGCTAGCCAGGACGCCAACACCGGTGTTACCGGCAAGTGTTTCGACGTACCCGTCTGGAACATGGAACACGGACTCGGTGCCCCTGAAGCTTGGCGCGACCCAGGCGCCGACCCGGCTTAGTTCGTAAAATAGTATTTGGTGCATAGCCTCTATTGTGCTATTTTTGGTGCACCTGAATATTTTCAAGTGCCGGCGAATCAGGCCGGTATCGGAGGACCAGATCTATGGCGACAAAGATTGCCGGAGAAACCTACCGCGGGGAAGCGATTACACTACCCTTGTCCAAAGATGGACAGGTCTCTATATATGTATGGCCTTGTCGAATCCTTAACGTCCGTGGCATGGGCATGGGCGGACCAACAATCGGAGTTGATGTGGGCAACGAAGAAGTCATACGTTACGATTGCCACGACACGCCCGGCCACTGGCACAAGGGCGGCTACGACAAACTGGGCAGGCCCGGTAATTCCCACACCGACTTCCCAGAAGGCTTGGTACGGGTTACGGATCAGGTAGATTGGGCGTTGTCGGAGATTAAAAACAATGGCGCAGACCTGCTCAGGGGCGCTGAATATAATGAGGCGGCCGACCTGCTCGACTCCTCCATGGTGGACTCGGCGCTGGCAGGCATACGGGCCCATTGCGTGAAGAATACCGGGCTACGGGACGGAGCCATCACGGACAAGCTCATCGACCCGACAGAGTAATCGGTCAGGCCAAACGAAACCGACTGGCTAATAATAAAAGCCCCGGCGATTCTCGCCGGGGCTTTTATTATTAGCCACATCGTTGAATCTATGGATTGATCAACCCAGACTGGTGTCCGATTATGAACGTTTCCCAGTGCTCAGCGTAATCAACGACTGCGTTTACCAGAGCCTCCGGCCGGTCTCCGATGATGCAGTGACCGGAGTCATAGACCAGAGCGATATTGCAGTTGGGAATCTTCTCCCGATACACCCTAGGGGCTTCCGGTGTTACGAAGTGGTCCTCTTGCCCGAAGACCGCTAAGGTCGGGCAATGAATATCCCCCAATCGGGCTTCGACCTCAGCGTCGTGAACGCCGACCCCTAAACGACGTGACAACTCAGACTCTTTGTCGTAGATGTCCTGGGATATGTGTGAGCGCTTCGCCGCATTCTCTTCATGGGCGAAGAGCACTCGGTGGGCGTCAGCTGCGTCTGCGGCAGTTGGAACCTGTTGCGGCTTGATAGACATGGGGGATACCAAAATAAGAGCTTCCACTTGTTCCGGCGACAATATGGTTTGCCAAAGGGCTACGCTGGCGCCGAAAGACGTTCCGGCGAGGGTGTATTTTTCTGACGTTATCGAGGCCGCGGCTTTCGCCGCAGTAGATGCTAGATCTCCGATCGACTCGGACTCAGTATTGACAGGAGAACCGCCCGTGCCTGGAAGCTCCAGTGAAAAAACCTGATACTGCTCGGCCAATGCGTCATGGAGCACGCTCTCACGCCATCCAGTGGGGTCAAACATCACCACAGGTCTGCCCTGTCCTGCCTCCCAGTAACGAATCTTGAAGCCGTCTGCCTCAAGTTGTTTCTCCTGGAACAGCATTATTCGAATTCTCTGATCTGCGGGATAACCTCTTTCCCGAACAGTTCTATCTCTTTCATGACAGCTTTGTGGTCGACTTTATTCTGTTGGAAGGGCATGTCTATCACTCCCACACCGCATCGGTCATGGAATTCTTTAATCTGACTGGCTACGGTGTCCGGGCCACCGAGGAAATTGATACCGAGGGAGTTACCAACCACGTCTCCTTCTGGGCTTCCCGCCACGACTCCGCGCAGGTCGAAGGTATTGCCGGTCCGGGCTGCTTGTATCGCCTCGGAAACCGTTCGGCGCATAGGGATGTTGGGGCCAGGACGTGATTGCGTGAGGCTCTCGAACCATTCGTTGGCCAACTTATCTGTTTCTGCCACGTAAATACTACCCCGATACACTATGTCGTCGGGGCCAGGAGTCCAGCCGGCCTCTTCGCACCACAGGCGATATTTGTCGGTTATCTTAGCGGTCTCCCCTACAGGAAGGAACGACACGCCCAATCCAAGCCTGTGCTCGGCTGCATAACGAACGGTGTCATCGCTTCTGGTACCGACCACCACCTGCGGGAGCGGTTGCTGCACGAGGCGAGGCCAAACGGCCACAGTTCGAAACTGGTAATAGCGGCCCTCCCAGGAGAAGGGTTCGGGTTCCGTGAGGGCCTTTAGGATCAAATCCATGCCCTCGAGTAGGCGTCCACGGCCTTCCGCAGGATTCACGGTATAGACCTGGTCTTCATTGGGGGTACCCCGGAGGAACCCTGCCACCAGGCGACCGTTGCTTAAATTATCCAACAACGCCAATTCTTCGGCGACTCTGACGGGGTTGTTTAGCGGCAGCAAATGACCCAGGAGGGCTATCTTGATCTTTTTGCAACGTTCGGCCACGGCTGAAGCCATGACAGAAGGTGTGCCGGTAGCTATGCGGCCTGAATAATGGTGCTCCGAGAAACTCAGCCAATCAAATCCCATCTCCTCCGCCA
Source organism: uncultured Chloroflexota bacterium (assembly GCA_913031095.1). The sequence continues at coordinate 24,912 of CAJWGH010000002.1, forward strand.
GCTCACACTCGTCCATGCCCTCGCGGTAGCTTTGTACAGAAGTCTCAGGGTCCGCGTGTACTGGCGATACCGGCCAGATCGAAGGGAACGTTGCCCGTTGAGAATAGCCCATCCCGGCGAACATGGATGCCTTCATTTTTCTTGTCCTTCCCCCTGGTTTATTGCAAAGAAAGGGAACTGACCGATTGCTTTTGGGGAATATTAACCTCGCGGTGGTCATAGAGTCCACTGTTGGTCTCAACCCTCGTTATCCAAAGAATATCTTTCCAAAGAATAGACGGTCCTACACTGGTGGTTCGTGTCTGGTCTAGCCGAACTATCATAAGGGCGTTAGAATGACTCAAATCTCATTCTTTGGAGTTTACGATGCTCGCAGACAACATCCGACTGAAGAACATCAACCATATAACCTATAATGTCAAAAACAAGGACGCTGCTCTCAAGTGGTACCAGGATATCCTGGGCGTAGGGCAGATCCCCAAGATGGTCAACGGAGACCACCTATACTGGCTGCAACTGCCCAGCGGGGCCATGATTCACATCATCGAGAACGTGGACGCCCCCTCGGCCCCGTCCCACCACACTGCCTTTGAAGTGGACGAGATTGATGCGTCTTACGAATATTTCGCCTCTAAGGGCATCGAGACCACCGACATCCAAACCAGGAACGACGGCCAACGCGCGTTCTACCTGAACGACCTGGACGGCAACCGCATCGAGATCTGCACCGTGTCCGG
>CAJWGH010000003.1 GCA_913031095.1 uncultured Chloroflexota bacterium
GAGATCGACCGCCGTGCGTCTTTGCAAGCAGGTTTCGATTTTCTCGCTGTGGAAGACGCCTTGATCGGTCTACTGAACGAACTGACTGCCCAATAGAGAGTTACTATCGTAAACCGCCTTTACAGTGATTTGGCTTATCTATGGCCGATCATCAGCCCACCAGAGGAATACGGCAGCGAAGCCAGATACTTCCGAGATATTATTCTGGAAGAACTCGGGCCCGGCCGCCACAGCCTACTGGAGTTAGGAGTAGGCGGTGGCCACAACTTATCTCACTTGACCGTCGACTTCGATTGTACCGCTGTAGACCTGTCGCCCGACATGCTGGCCCTTTCCGAAGGTTTGAACCCCGATGTCCCGCATCGGGTGGGCGACATGAGGTGCATCCGTTTGAAGAAGATATTCGATGCCGTGCTGATCCACGATGCAGCTTCTTATATCCTGATTGAAGAAGACCTAAAAGATACTTTCACCACAGCAGCGATGCATCTGCGTCCCGGAGGTGTATTTATGGTAGCCCCAGACTGGGTGCAAGAAACTTTTCCAGACGGTTGGGTCTACGACTGGGACAGGCGCCAGGGAAACATAGAGGTAAATATCCAAGAGGTGATGCTTGACCCTGACACAACCGATACTCAAGTGGAATCGACCTACACTTACACCATCAAGAAAGGCAACGAGACGAAGATCGAAGTTGACACCCATATAACTGGGCTATTCCCGCTTAGCACCTGGTCAGGCCTGATGGGACAAGCCGGGTTCGATGTTGAAGTAAGGGCTCTGCCACCTAATGAAGGTGGCTACGGATCTTGGTTGTTTATTGGTGTAGCGAGAGAGTCGGAATAGTGACCAATACGTTTGTTTTGAAATCAGTCGCTATGCGTACCGGAATGTCCGTCTAGTCCTATTAACTTGGTGAATCAAGGCTAGGTTGTACCATTACGTCCGTTTGGCCGTAACCATTAGCCGGAAAACTGGTTGATAATTTGGTCATTGAAAGCCCCTCAGACCATAGTCTGAGGGGCTTTCATTTTCCTGCTGCCGCTTGCTGTTAATCGGCTGAAGTACTCCGCCGAACAGTTGGCGGAAGCATTGGGGAAATATTAGTCAGGTGCGGGGAGGTCCAAGTGATTCAGCCTAACCCCTCCTCCCGGGAATTCTAAGCCTCACCGGCGCCATTCGAATATACGGCTCATCTTTTGGGTCATAAGTTGTACGGACTAGTCGTCGCCTGAGACAGATCCAGCCAGGAACTTAGGTACGTCCTCTAGTCCTTGTTCTTGCAACTGGTCTACGGCGAATCCTTCTGCTTCAGTGGTGTCCATCTCTTTGGCAAGGTGTTCAGCCTGCAGGTCCTTTAAGACTCCTCGGCCTTCGATAGCCACTCGCTGCAGCAGCTTGCGCCACTGGATTATCTCAGCGTCGGTTCCCGACAGTTTTTCCTGGGTATCGTAGCGCTGGGATACCATGATCTTGGCATCCTGGTTGGAGAACTGGATGTTCATCACCCAATTGTGCCAGAGAAGGAACTGCACCCGTTCGTAGATGCGGCCCAGCAGGCTGCCGGGACGGGTCGTGTGGTAATACACGATCCGAGTGCTACCATCTCCGATGGGGACGCACATCCGAGTGTACATGTGGGTACGCATGTCGGTGCGGAACATGCCTGGCAGGTGATGACCTGCTCCCCACAACGGGTTCGTCGTGGTAAGCGGCCTGCGCCAGCGACGCTTATTGGCTGGTACGAAGACCCAGTTCAATAGGAGGCGCCACTTGCTCTTGGGCCAACGGCCCAGACCCTCATGGGTGTCCTGATAGGGGAGTTTACCCCTCATGATGTTGAAATAATCTCTGAACCCCCAGGAGCGGCGAGGGTTGCCTTGAGCTTGTAGATCACCCCAGATGACGTTGAACCCGTTGCCGACGAATACCGGCCGGATGCGAGGGGAGCGGCCATAAGGGTCCAAAGGGCCACGAGCGAACATCAGGATGGAATCCCGGTGCACGTAATAGACATGGGAGTCCATGGAGTTCTCGAGGGCCACTCGCCAGTCAACCGCCCAATCGGCTATGCGGTATAGAATCTGACTCTTTTGTTCGAAGAACTCTTCGGGCACATCCTCTTCTATGGGTGCGGGTTCGGACTCGCCAATCCAGATGAAGACCATACCCTTCAGGGTCCGGGTGGGGTATTTGCGCGCCTGAACCTTGCCAGGTATCCGTGAGTTAGGACCTTCACTCAGGACCGAGATACACTCACCTTCGCCGTCAAAGACCCAACCGTGGTATGGGCAGGCTACCGTCCCTTTGAAATGGCAGTCGCCCTGTGCCAGGCTGGCGCCCCGGTGGGGACATATATCAGAGAGGGCGGCGACTTTGCCCTTGTCGTCGCGGAAGAAACACAACTCCTCGTCCAACATCCGGAGTCGGATGGGTTTTTTCCCGACCTTCTTGTCCAGGAGAGCCGGGTACCAGAAATCGCGGAGCCCTGAGGCCGGGGCTAATTCCCGCCGGTCAAGATCGGTCCGTTTCGTTTCTGAAACCATGGTTGGTTTCCTCCTGATTATGAACGCTGTTTACGCCTTCATCAAAGCCAGACACTTGCTGGAGTTGAAGACGTAGGTCTGCAGGAATTCGACTATCTCTGGTTTGCGGTCCAGCTCTTGCATAGCCCCTGCAAGGCACATCCAGTTCAACATTTCCTGTTGTCCCGCGTCTTCGATTTGGGCGTTGGAAATACCGCGCCAGGCCTCATAGTTCCCGGACTTCAGTTCCTGGAATCGAGCCATGTCCGACTCGATGTCGCAGTAAAGCCACCAGTTTTTGGGAGTTAAGAAGGCGTGGGACCAGCTGGAGGAAGCGACTAGAGCGACCTTCCAGGGGCTCGCCAGCAGGGCTCGGGCCGTGGCTGCGCCCAGTTCCATGCACCGCTTGGGCGACGGGCCGGGCGGGTCAAGGGCCATGTCCACGCCGTCGACCTGTTGGGTGTGAGGTCCGCCTTGGTTGCGGATGATGTTACTGCCGTAGCAGTTCACCGAGAATGGAATCACCGGATAGTCAAAGCCCTTCCGGTCATAGTCAAGATAGAGCAAGGTGTTTACGAAGGCATGGCCTAGCCCCTTCTGGTGGAGCGGTTTGTAAGAGTAGGCGATATCGAATCCGCTGTCTAAGAGGGCACCTGCCAGGTACCGCGCGGACTCGTGTCCTTTATACCGGAATATCTTGTTGGCGGGTTCGTCCCAAACGTTGGGGCGTTGGCTCCCGCCTGTTCCGGCCATGGGCTGGCACTCGAACTCTTCATAGGCCATCACGCAGAAAGCGGGGATGATGTCTTCCTTAAAGTTCTCGTACTGGTCGTCACCCCAGACTAGGACTACATCTGGATCGAAGGCGTCAATCTCGGACCTAAGCGTCCGGAAGCCGTCGACCAGCTTTTCGCGCTGGTACAAAGCTGAGGTATACCCTTCGTCTTCGCCCCACTCGGTGCGCATGGCATCTGGCCACGATTCCGGGTTCTTCCTCTCTGCAGGGATGCGGTCGTTGCTCCGCAGGGCCCTGGTGAGGGAGTAATTCTTCAGCTCGTCAGGTGCGATGAGCGACGGAGAGTGGGTCAAGCCTACTCCTAGTATCTCTGCCATTTTGCTGCTCCAGTTATTTGTTGGATCGCTTAGATGAGAGTTGAATGGAGTAGAGGGCCGGCCTTCATTCTAACCTTCTCCATTGCGATGGGAAAAGGGTCTTTTTACTGGGGTTAAGCAGTCTACGGGAAGAGTGCCATGCACTTGTTGGAGTTGAAGACGTAGGTCTCCACGTAGTCGAGAATCTTGGGTTTGCGGCCCAACTCCTCCATGGCCCCAGCAAGGCACATCCAGTTCAAAAGCTCCTGCTGCCCCGCGTCCTCGATCTGATCGGTGGAGATGCGCTTCCAGGCGTCATAATCCCCATCGCGGAGTTCCTCGAAACGGGCCCGGTCTGACTCCACGTCGGGCCATAGCCAGTGATTCTTAGGTGTCAAGAATGCGTGAGACCAGCTGGACGAGCCGACCAGCGCAACGCGGTACGGGCTGTCTCTGAACACCCTAGCTGTTGCCGCTCCGATCTCCATACACCGTTTGGGTGACGGACCTGGCGGGTCTAAAGGAAGGTCAACACCGTTAACCTTCTGGGTGATAGCGCCGCCGCGGTTGCGTATGACGCTGCTACCGTAGCAGTTCACCGAGAAGGGCAATACAGGATAATCAAAGCCTGTTCGCTCGTAGTCCAAAAACAGCAGAGTGTTCAAGAAAGCGTGGCCGAGGCCGTTCTCGTGAAGGGGTTTATATGAATATGCGATGTCAAAGCCTTGATTTATCAGTCCGCTTGCTAGGGCGCGGCCAGCCTCTGGAGCCCCTTTGTAGATGAATGACTTTTCCTTGGGTTCTCCCCACACGTTACGGCGGTAGCTACCATCGCGGTTAGTATAAGGCTGGGCTTCAAACTCGTTGTAGGCCAAGACACAGAAGGGAGGGATGATGTCTTCCTTGAAGTTCTCGTACTGGTCGTCACCCCAGATTAGGACGATATCTGGATTGAAGTCGTCTATGGCCGACCTGACTTCGCGGAACCCTTTGACCAGTCGTGCCCGGTGCTCTGCGGCGGATTTTAGGCCTTCATCTTCTCCATACTCTACGCGCATGGGTTCAGGCCAGCTGGTGGGAGATTTCATCTCTTCTGGAACTTTGTCGTTGTTTTTAAGAGTGCGGGTCAGGGGGAAGGCACGGTCTTCATCAGGAGTGATCAATGGAGGGTAATGGGTAGTCCCTGCGCCGAATATATCGCCCATGCTCAGCCTCCTGATGACCAGTAACTGGTCATCTTTTGATTTTTAGTATCTAGAATTCGTTTGGTTGTAACAGAGGCTTTTGGCAGTGTCAAGAATAGCAAAGGCACGGTGCGTAGCAATCGGCGCGTACGCCCATTCTGGGGATTGATCGGAAACAACCGGAACTGGTTGGCCCATCTAGTGACCAAGATGATAATGTTCAGGTTATTCGATTGACCGGTGATAGATATGGGCGCGGTTGAAGATTACGCAGGCCTGATAGATGCAGTGAACTCCCAGAAAGAACGCCTGCAAGGCCCGGCAAGTGAAGACATCTGGGGGGGAATGATTGCGAAACGGTTCCGATCTGACCCGAAGCGACAGATGGAAGATAATTTCGAAATCCTGGCAGGGTTCGTCAGGCCCGATGACGTTTTCGTCGATGCTGGTGGAGGGGCGGGAAGACTTGGCTTGCCTATGGCACTCCGCTGTCGTGAGGTTATCAACGTTGAGCCATCTGCTGGAATGGGTATAGAGTTCATAGAGTCGGTAGATGAAGCCGGGATCAAGAACGCTTCAAACGTTCGGGCAAACTGGTTGGAACCTCACGGAGTAGTAGGAGATGTAGTCCATTGCGCGAATGTCACTTACTTCGTCCGCGATATCGGTGTGTTTATCGAACGATTGGTATCTGCTGCCCGGCGGCGGGTGATCCTTTCGATGTATAGCGTGCCGAACCCGATGCACAATGCCAAGCTGTTCAAGATGGTCTACGGGGAAGACCAAGCCACCGTTCCCGGCCACACCCAGCTGCTACCGGCGCTGTGGGAGATGGACATCCTACCCGATGTCCGCTTCTTGCCCCAGGGCGTGCACTTCGACGGCGTGGAGCAACTTCCAGCGTTACCCCAGACAAAAGAAGACGCCGTGGAGATGGCGTTGGCTGGGGTCTGGCTTGCTCCGCACCATAGGGACCGTGGTGAACTAGCCGTTCGGGAGCAGTTCGACGATCTATTCGAACGTTCTGAAGAGAGCTTCCTGCCCTTGTGGCTGCCCGAGGCCCGGCAGGTGCTGATTACCTGGGAGACGGGCAGACCCTGGTGACCTCGCCTTGTTAGACGGACGGCTACCGGTGATAATATCTTAGGCAACAATGTAAACATAACGCCAGCAAGAAAGATTCATCAACTGGAGCGAGGTACGGATATGGACTGGGGAATGGCAAACCGAATGGCGAGACTGATCCAACCCGACGGTCATTGTATGTTCTTGCCCATAGACCACGGGTATTTCCAAGGCCCGACCCGGATGCTGGAGCAGCCGGGTGAGACGATCAAACCCCTCTTGCCGTATTCCGACGCCCTCTTCGTGACCCGCGGCGTCCTTCGGGCGGTTGTGGACCCGGCCTTGGACCAGCCAGTGATATTGCGGGTGTCCGGCGGGACAAGCATGGTGGGAGCTGACCTCTCTGACGAGGGCCTGACTACCTCTATGGAAGATGCTGTTCGTCTGAATGTCGCGGCCGTGGGTATCTCGGTATTCATAGGCACCGAGTATGAGAAACAGACTCTGCTGAACCTGGGGAAACTGGTAGACGAGGGAGAGAAGTACGGAATCCCGGTGATGGCAGTAACCGCCGTCGGTAAAGAACTGGAAAAGCGTGATGCCCGCTATCTGGGACTTTGCAGCCGAATCTGCGCGGAACTGGGCGCCAAAGTCGTCAAGACCTACTGGTGCGAGGAGTTCGACAAGGTTGTTAATGGCTGCCCTGTCCCGGTGGTCATGGCCGGCGGGCCCCAGGCCGATACCGAGCGCGAGGTCATGGACTTCGTTAAAGACGGCATGGACAACGGGTCCATCGGTATCAACCTCGGCCGTAATATCTGGCAGAGCGACCACCCCGTTCCGATGATCCGGGCGTTGCGCCACATCGTCCATGAGAACGGCACAATAGATGAAGCCCAAGAGATCTTCGACAGCGTCAAGGCAGGCAACGGCCGGGTAGCCTCGGTGCCAGCCTAAACTTCAGACGACTTTCAGATTGAAAAAGAGACTCTCCCCGCTCATCCCGAGCTTGTCGAAAGACCCCGATTACAGCGCAACGGTTGTTTGACGAGCTCACCATGAGTGGCAGGGGGCGATTGCTAAGTGGGAAGTATTGAATAACATGCGTGTCGCCATGTACTACAACAACCACGACGTGCGCGTGGAAGAGATGCCGGTGCCAGAGATTGGCCCTGGCGAACTGTTGGTCAAAGTGGAGGCCAGCGGCATCTGCGGCAGCGATGTCATGGAGTGGTATCGCATCCAGAGGGCGCCCATGGTGTTGGGCCATGAGGTAGCAGGGACCATCATCCAAACAGGGGCCGGCGTGAACCGGTTCAAAGAGGGCGACAACATGATAGTCACCCATCACGTCCCCTGCAACGCCTGCCATTACTGCCTCAGCGGACACCATACCGTTTGCGACACTCTCCGAGAGACGACCTTCGAGCCCGGAGGGTTCTCAGAGTACTTGCGCGTACCTGCTATCAACGTTGACCGAGGCGTGTTCACCATTCCTGATGGTATTTCCTTCGATGAGGCGTCCTTTGCAGAACCGCTAGCCTGCGTATACCGAGGCCAACGCCGGGCCAATATCCAGCCGGGTCAAAGCATCATCGTCCTGGGTAGCGGGTTGGCTGGGCTGTTGCACATAAACCTTGCACGAGCGTTGGGAGCGGGCAGAATCATCGCCACCGATATGGTTCCAGATCGGTTGGAGGCGGCTAAGAATCTTGGTGCTGACTATACTTTCATGGCCACGGATGATATACCGGCCCGCTTGCGTGAAGTTAATGACGGCCGTCTGGCGGACTTGGTCATCGTCTGTACTGGAGCTCCTCCGGCCTTGCAACAGGGTTTGGATTCGGTGGATCGCGGTGGCACGGTGTTGTTCTTTGCGCCAACCGAGCCTGGTGTGAATATAGCGGTGCCGGTAAACGACCTATTCTTCCGCAACGATGCCACGCTGACGACTACCTACGCTGGCGCCCCTGGCGACTTAGCTACGGCCTTGGAGATGATCTCCTCTGGCCGGGTGCAAGTGGGGCAGATGATTAGCCACCGCCTGAGTTTGGAAGAGGCGAGTCTGGGCTTCCAGCTTACCGCTGAAGCTAAGTCCTCGCTGAAAGTAATTATTCAGCCCCAACGGTAAATGGGCAGTACAACCGTATATTGGCCTCTTTTCGGGCAGGGATAATGTCAAAGGTCTTTTCCAACCCCCTCGATTCTAAAGCTCCACAAAGGGGCAGCTATGCGCTTGTGCTCCGCCTTCCTTTCCAGCGGATAGTTCTGGTTGGCAAGTTGGGCTTAGTTGAGTTTCCTCGTGGACACTACATCTATTTCGGCAGCGCTTTGGGCGGGCTCAAGGCGCGGGTAGGCCGCCATCTACGTCAACAAAAGAAACGTCATTGGCACGCTGACTACCTTGGCGCAGAAGCGCCTTGGGAATATGCCTGGCAGTTAGCGGATGGCCAGACCTGGGAGTGCGTTTGGGCTAGTCAGGCTGTTGAACTGGATGAGGCTGAATCGCCGGTGCCGGGGTTTGGTTCGTCTGACTGCCGCTGCAAATCCCATCTGATCCGCGTGAATAACGTTAAGCAAGTAAGAGAGCTACTTAAGAGTCTTTCTCCTGCGCCGCGCCGCCTGAGGCGTATGCGGGATACGATGCCTTGACGACTATGTGGGGAACTGTACTATCATGTCGCTCTGATTCACCCCTTATCGTTGATTTACATTATTGGTAAATCTGATGGGCGTTAGAATAGGCCTCAACACGGCGCGATGGACTGGAGACCTCTATGGAATTTGGGATGTTCCTCGAATTTCCGGTGACGGAAGGAAGAACAGATAAGGATGCGTTTGACGACTCCTTGGTTCTGATCAACGAGGCTGAAAAGCTGGGTGTGGACGCCATCTGGCTGGCCGAATACCATTTTAATCCCGGGAGGGTCCTGGCTTCACCGATCACCATTTTTGGGAACGTAGCTGCCCGGACTGAGAATATAAGGCTCGGAACCGCTGTGATCTTACTCCCATTGGCGAACCCGATAAGGGTGGCAGAAGAGATCGCAACGCTCGATTTGGTTAGCGGAGGGCGGGTTGAATTCGGAATCGGTCGGGGCACGTTCCCGAATGTTCATGAGGGTTTCAATTCGCCGTTCGAAGAGAGTCGAGGCCGTTTTGATGAAAGCCTCGAGATTATCCTAAAAGCTTGGACCAACGAGACGTTCTCTTTCGAAGGCGAATATTACAAATTTGAAGACGTAACTGTTACGCCTAAACCCTACCAGAAGCCACATCCGCCTATCCGGGTTGGGGTGACTTCCATGGACAGTTTCGCAACCACCGGCCGTATGGGCCATAATATGATCATCAACCCATCTAGAGTGTTCACGTTGGCGGGACTTAAACCCCAGATCGCGGCGTACCACCAGGCTTGGAAGGACGCTGGCCACAAAGGTAAAGGGACGGTTGGTTTGCGAATACCTATTTACCTTTCCGAAGATTCCCAGAAAGCCTACGATGAGCCTATGGAAAGTGCTCTGTTCTCCATGGGGCGTCTCTCGGACCGAGTCGCCAAATACGATGGGCTTCTCGGGACAACGGGTGACTGGGGTGCTGAGGCAGAGGTTATCAAGAATATGTCCTATGATGATTGGTTCCGGGATAAGGTTGCCTATGGTACGCCTGACTCCGTAACTGATAAATTGCAAATGTTGACTGAAGAATTGGGCTTGGATCAGATCATGTTCGAGGTCAATTTCGGTAATTTGATACCACTTGATAATCAGGTAAAGAGCCTTCGTATGATGATGGAAATGGTGGCACCAAACTTGGGATAACCAGCCCATCTTGAGGTAACTATGATTTGGGACGAAGTAGAACCCGGTTCCAAGGTTGAGGCAGTGGACAAGTTCGAGGTCCAGATGGGTATGGGCGCTCCCGTAGGCAGTGGAACGTTTAACGTTGAGGTTGGAGATACCGGGGAGATCACCGTCAAACGGAAGGCCGGAAAGCTCCAGTGGTTGGTGATCAAATGGGACCGCCTCGGTCGCACTTTCAATCTGAATGCAGACCAGTTTGACCTCATAAAACCCGTCTGAACGTAAACGGACGGTAAAATCCGTATATGGTTGATCACTCAACCAAACCGTCGGGTGCCAACGCCCAGAGGTCACCACATCGAACAGCTAGCACCTTGGCACTCTGCCAGGGTGGATATGAGCCGTACTGAGCCTGGAGCCGGATCACGGATCGATGCTGTCGACGTTTGCGTGTCATTTATGGATGAATTTGCGGAGACCTAGTATAATATCTGCTAACATCATTCGCATCCAACGCGAATCGGCCCTCTACAATCAAGAGCTAAATCTTAAAGAGGTGTTCTAGGAAATGGTTCAAGCAGAGATTAAGACCACGTTCGAAGTCGGTCCTGTCACGTTCATCGCCAGGCATGAGCTATGGGACGGTAACATCCAAGACCACGCGGATCAAGGAGTGTCGATCGTCGTTCAGGGAGAGATAAACGGCGAAAAAACCACTCTCCTCCGGTTCAACTGCTTCGACGTCGAGCGAAGCTACATCTATGGCCCTCAGAACCCGGATTTGAAGGATGATGGCCCGATGATGTTAGCAGGCCAGACCCAGGGGTCGACCGGGATGGGCAAGCTCTATCGTATGGACCCGACCACCGACGGCAACCCCATCGGTTGGACCATCAAGACCATGAGAAATAAGCTTCCCGACATGCTGGACAGGTCCGGGTACCCGGAGATTGCTAAGCAGATTGATCTCGAAGAACTGGCAGACGTCTTGCCAGAGTTGGAAGCTGCGGCCAGAGAGCTTTTTATTACCAAACGGAACACCGTCAAGCACAACCGCGGCACGGAGATTTTTGAAGCTGGAAATATCCGCTTTGGTCTCGAGATGCGCCGCTTGCCTGTCGGAGATGGCGGTCTGGCTATCCATGTACTAACCGACATCGGCGGTTCTAATCAGTCCTTTGTCGAAGAGACCGAGATTATGGCCTTCGACCTCTTCTGGGACGGCCCTCACTACCACTATGGCCCCCGAAATAAGAATCACCGGATCTATTGGGACCGGACTCTAGTCACCGATTATTTCGGATGGGTCAAGGAAAACATCGAAGGAAAGAAACTGGGACCGATGATTGAGCGTGCCGGCTACCCTGGCATCGCTGCTGATCTGGATCAGGACATGATTGATGCCGTCCTTCCTGCGATGTCTGCGAAGGCCCGTGAGATGTTGGAGCTAGGTGAGAATCTGACTGGGCACCCCGGGTTGCCGGAACAGGTCACTCCTAATCTCGCAGCAAACTAAGCCACATACACAGACTGCTAGGTTCTGAGTCAAGAACAAGAGAGCCCGGCCATCAGATGGTCGGGCTCTCTTGTTTTTGATCTTGCCGATTTGGGGTCACCCGGCATCCTGAGATGTGTTCAGGAGTATTTGATGAACAGCACGATCACTAATACCGGTATGCCAATGACTACCAGCAGGCAGCCCAGCTTGGTGATACAACTCATAACCGTGAATGGCAGCTTTAATAATTTGATCACCATTCTAAGGGATAGCGTTGCTAGTCCAAGCAACTGAAGCATCACTTACGCAGTTGCCCAGTTTACGCCGTTCAGCACGATCTTCTGGAACTCTGGAGATTTGAAACTCTTTCCGTCGTGACCTAACAGCAGCGTGAAGACCTTGCCGTCACCATAGCTACGTGTCCATGCCAATGGGAAGGTTCCAGCAGGCATGTGGGTGGGCGCGCGGTCCGGCCCCCATGGCCAAGTGCCTTCCTCAGAAGCACCTGTGAGGAAGATGTCGTTGCCGTCCTTATATTCGATACCCATGTACAACTCGTCGTCGGTGTTGAAGTCGGAAACACCAGCAGCGCCCGAGTGACCGGGCTGACTGACCTTAACGGAGAAGTTGCTGTATGGCGGGTGGAAACTGGTGCCGCTGACCCAGCCGCCTCCAGTGATGTTGGCGAACTCGGACCAGTAATCGGCCCCGCAGCCAGAGATGTGTAGGCAAACGAACCCCTTGCCCGATTTTACGTAACTGATGATTCCGTTCTGTTCGGACTCAGAGAGTTTCATTTCGGCGAAATCAGCAGCGTTCTCTCGTCGGGTGTTGAACACCAGAGCGTCATAGGCGGCCATGCCACTGGCGTCTGCGAGCACTGATGCGTCCTCGGTAGCGGTGACGTCGTGCCCCGCTGACTTAAGAAAACTCTCAAGAACGGGCGTTGACTCTTCATAGGGATGCCTTCCGCCGGATATTACTAGCAGCTTCACTTCTGTTGCCTCCAAATGCATCGTTGCGTTATTGCGATGTCCGAGGCGGTATTATACGTCAAGATAAGCTTGGGTGAGCGACTAGGGCGGAACAAGATGGAGGAGCGATGGTAGAACAAAACGGAGTGGCGGTCACCAAACTGGATGGCCGAGGGCCACTGAACTTGCTGGGCCGGGAGGTATTTCTTGCTCTGAAGGATGAGTTGGACCGATTGGATCAAGACCGAAATGTGCGGGCGATGATCCTCACAGGGGCGGGGAACCAGGCCTTCTCCGCTGGCGTGGATCTGCACCAGATGAAAGACTTAAACCAGGCGGATGCGGAATCCTTCATCATTGCGCTGCACGGCCCGGCAAGGAAACTGCTCACCATGGCAGTCCCAGCCATCGCAGCCATCAGAGGGCCGTGCCTGGGTGGAGCATTGGAGTTGGTTCTGGCCTGCGATATACGCATCGCCTCCGAGGAAGCGATTTTTGGCCTGCCTGAGGTACAAGTGGGGATACCGTCGGTGATTGAGGCATCGCTATTGCCGCCGACCATCGGACTGGGACGTGCCCGCCGCCTGTTGCTCACTGGAGCAACAGTTAATGCCTCGGAAGCGCTGGCGATGGGGTTGGTGGACGAGGTCGTTCCGGCTGATCAACTGATGGACGTAGCACACGAAACCGCTAACACCTTCGTGAGCATGAGCCGAGAAGTCCTGGCCTCTCAGAAGGGCATAGTAGCCAAATGGCTGGAGATGGGCGAGGAAGAATCTGCCGCATTCACCATCAAAGAATTCTCCCGTATCTTCACGACCCCGACCCCACATGAGGGAATGTCTGCTTTCTTAGAGAAACGGGCGCCGGATTTCGGGTAGGGCTAGATCTCCTACCACCCTATCTCCGGCTCTTGTTCTTGCAGAACATTGCCAAAGAGATCTAGAACTTGACGGACTTGCAGCGTCACGATGGCTGCTGGGAGTTCAGGGTCGGTGATCAGGCCTGCCTTGGTTAGCACGTCGATGCTGTTATCGTAGACAGGGCCTCCTCGATGGACGTATGAGGTGCAGCGGAACTTCCAACCGGTCTGTTTCTCGGTGTGACGGAAGAGGAGGATGACTTTTGGGTTCTCCTCGATGTGCTCCAGGGGCAGGCTTCCGCTGCGGTCACGGTAGATGAAAGAGTTGTTATCTATGGCTAAGACGGTGCCGATGTAGCCACAATTGGGTGTACCGTCGGTGGATGCCGTGGCTATGATGCACGGGTTGCCGCTTTCCCGGGCGTCGTTTATTAGCTTAACCATCTCTTCGGTAAGTTTTATCAAAGAATCGCTCCTCAGTGGCCGTATTACTAACTGGCTGGAAACTGTTCTTTCCAGAAGCGTGCGATCTCGTCTCGCCGGGCAAACCAGACGCCTCCTTTCTCCGAGGCGTACTTCAAGAATTGGTCTAAGGCATGGGCCCTTGAAGGCTTGCCGATGATCCGGCAGTGCAGCCCCACGGACATCATTTTAGGATTGGTGGCCCCTTCTTCGTACAGGATATCGAAGCAGTTCTTGGCTGTGTCCAAGAATACGTTGGGCGTGACTAGCCCCCCACTCCAGAATTTGAAGTCGTTGACCTCCAAGGAGTAGGGCACTACCAGCCATGGTTTCCCGTGGACCTCAGTGTAGTAGGGCAGGTCGTCATTGTAGGCGTTGCAATCGTAATTGAATCCGCCTTCTTCCACCACTAACTCACGGGTGTTCAGGCTGGGGCCGTAGCGGGTGTACCAGCCGGTGGGGCGTTGGCCGGTGGTCTTGGTCATGGACTCCACGGCTTGGCGAATGGCCTCCCGTTCCGAGTCGCGGTCCATCTTGTAATACTCTTCCCACCGGTTGCCGTGACCCATTACCTCGTGGCCCCGGCGCACGATCTCGGGTCCTACCTCGGGGTTGCGTTCCAGGGCCAGAGCGCAGGCGAAGAAAGTGCTCTTGATGTTGTATTTGTCGAAGATGTTCATCAACCGCCAAACCCCCACCCGGCTGCCGTATTCGAAGAATGACTCGTTGGCCAGATCCCTCTCACCGAGGCCCATAGGGGACGGGGATTCTCCACCAGACTCGCCCTTGGGGTCGCCGTCTAGCGTGGAATACTCCGAGCCCTCTTCGTAGTTGACGACCACCGATACGGCGATCCTTGCGCCGTTGGGCCAGTTGAACGATGGGGGGTTCGCACCGTAGCCGACCAAGTCTCTTGTGCTCATAATCATCTCCTCGCCGTGATTGTGCTAAGAGGGTTGTTGCCGCAATTTCCAGTGGTATAGCACTATCGCCACTGACGTTGCCAGATTCAGGCTGGAAACGCCATTCTCCATGGGGATGGAAACCCGTTTGTCCGCCGAGTCCAGAAGTTCCTGGGTCAGCCCTTGACGCTCGGTGCCGAAGGCCAGCAACGCACGATCGGGTAGTTGAAAACCTGATAGCGATTCCCCACCCAAGTCCACAGCCACTAGTTGCCGGTCAGACTGAGGCGGATGATCGGACCGCGCGACGGGCAGGGCGAATTGCAGGCCAACTCCGCTGGTGAGGGCGGCCGGCTTCCATGGGTCTAGATTACCGGTGTTCACTACCCCCGCGGCCCCGGCAGCGGCAGCAGCCCGTACCGCTGCGCCGACGTTGAACAGATTGCGAGGGTTCTCCAGCAATACCAGCGGTGCGGGGTTGGGGTCGTTTAGAAGGCTGGCCAAGTCGACCACCGGACGCCGGGCGATGGCCATCACGCCGGTCGGAGGCCTGGACGGGCCAAGACGCTTGAACACGTCGTTGGAGACCTCGGCAACCTGGTCGCTGATCTTCGTGCCGATATCCGGCGCATACTCTGCTTGTAGGTCTTTCAGCTCGCCTAGATCTGGGCTTACGACTTCCAGTAGATCTACGCCGAACCGGATGGCATGTTTCAGGGGATGGAACCCCTCTATCACCACCAATGATTGGTCGCTCCGAGCGTTATGAAATCGGTCTTCGATCGGCTTTTGTTTCATGAGGTCCGTGGGCAGAGATTGGTTCTGTCATTATGGCAGATTGGCAGCGGAGGTTCCAAAGGCGAAACTTATTAGGATCAAATCTGAAGCCATTAGGACTGGTTCATGAGGAACCGGATGGGGGTAATAATCGGCAGAAAGCCACGCGAAGCAACCCTCTGACTTAAGAGGAGGTAGATACTTATGCTGAGATTAGCGGTGATTATAACTCCTCTCATTATCGACAAGAATTCCCAGTCATTGGATCTTCGGCTCACACCGTTGCTGTAAGAGTGATGAGTCCGATTATAAGAATGGTTATTCAGGTTCCGGACAGGTTCATCGGTCAATCTTGATGCGGCAGTGCGCTGGCGTGGTCAAATCGGTAGAATACCCGCAACAAAATGCAGGAGAAATGATATGCGCGGAGTGACCTTTCCGGGGAACAGACAGGCTGAAATCAGGGAATTTCCAGACCCGCATGCCGGGCCGGGTGAGGCCGTGCTAAAGGTACGGGCGTCGGGGCTTTGCGGCACGGACCTTCACCGTTACCGAGGCTCGGAATCCACCGATATGATTACAGGGCATGAGCCTTGCGGGGTCATTGAGGAATTGGCGCCCGGTGCACCTCCGGGCATCAAGGTCGGCGACCGCGTCATCTGTCACCACTACGCCGGCTGTGGCGTCTGCGAGAACTGCTCGATGGGCTACGAACAGCTCTGCGTGCATGGCAGGATCACGTTTGGCGGCGGGACGGGACATGGGGCCAACGCCGACTACATCCTCGTCCCATCCCGGAGCTTGGTGATTCTAGACGATGAGCTGTCTTTCGAGGAAGGCGCTGCTATTTCGTGCGGCACTGGCACCGCCTGGAACGGATTGAAGAAGATGGAGATATCGGGCAGAGATACAGTTGTGGTATTCGGGCAAGGGCCGGTCGGGGCCAGCGGGACGTTATCGGCCAAGGCTATGGGCGCACGGGTAATCGCCGTTGATGTTGTTCCGGAACGGCTGACGTTGGCTAAGGAGCTTGGCGCGGACCAGGTCATAAACTCCTCTGAAGTTGATGCTGTAGAAGCCGTGCGAGAACTGACAGACGGCTTGGGAGCAACGGCCACTCTGGAGACCTCGGGAAACCCCCAAGCCAGACAACAGACACTAGAATGCATCCGTCCCTTCGGCAGGGCTTGCTATGTGGGTATCGGTGGGCCAGCAGAGATAGACTTCAACCGCGACGTAATATTCAAGGTCGCTACTATCTTCGGTTCATGGACCTTCAGCAAAGCGGAATTGATCGAGATCGAGCGCTTCTTTGTGGAGACCAAGGCCCCGCTGAACAAGCTTATCACCCACCGCTACCCATTGGACCAGGCCGTGGAAGCCTTCCAGGAGTTTGACGGCTCTAAGACCGGCAAGTGTGTGATCGTGATGGATTAGCCTGACTCCGGTACACTATCTTACAAGGCTTCCACCCAATGAATAGAAATCCTATGAAGCGCCTTGGCCGGCCTAGATACAGGCGTCGCGGACCGCCTGAGAGACGGCGGCTAGTCTGGCGTTGTTGGTGACTGCCCCACGAAAACCGTTGGTGATGTAGCCTACGGCGAGGCCGGAGTCGAAGTCGGCCCATCCGATCGAAGTGCCTGCCCCTCCGTGGCCAAATGTTTTGAGTGAGTCTCCGGAAGACTTGCCCATGCGCTCGTCGCCCAAGGCCATACCCAACGATCGTTGGGCGAATGTACCGATGGACTTATCAACCCCCTCTACTTGGAACTCGACCGCTTCCTCGGCAGTGGCAGATTGGATCAGTGTCGTGCCGTCCAGAGACCCTTTGCGCTCCATCATTGCGTAGAAGCGGGCCAAGTCTCCGGCGGTTGCAAGGCCATTAGCGCCGGGGACGATTGAGCCCCAGACAGACGGTTGGCTGAATGTGGCACTGTATCCGCTGGCGTCGGCGTCTTCTTCCATGAGGTGCATGGTCGAAACATTGCCTTCAAGGCCTTTAGGGAGGCCGACGTAGGTATTCGTCAAACCTAATGGAGTGGCCAGCTCTTCTGCCAGGAATCGGTCAAAAGTGCGGCCGTCTACCCGTCGGACGATTTCGGCTATGACCCAGCCGTAGTTGATGGGGTGGTAGGCCAGAGTCTCACCAGGGGTGTAGATGGTGGGCGCCTGTTCCATGGCCTGGGTCACCTTGCTCCAGTCGGGCCAGTCGGTCCAAGGAAGGGACGCCGGGGTTTCGGGAAAACCACCGCGGTGGGTCAGGATGTGTCTGATGGTGACTGATTCCTTTCCGTTCTGGGCAAACTCGGGCCAGTGCTTGGAGACCAGATCGTCGTAGGCGATTTTGCCTCTCTCCTTCAGCATGTAGAGACAAGAAGCGGTCAAGGGCTTAGTGGAGGACATGAGTACGAACATGGTCTTGGCGTCGACCGGCTTATCCTTGCCGATGCCGCCGTGGATGTCCAACACAAGGTTACCGTAGCGGTACACCGCCAGTCCGGCGCCCGGATGGATGCCTTCGGCGATCTGCTGGTGGAACAACTGTTTGACTTGTTCTAGTTTCTGGCCGTCCATCGCGACGGCGTCTGGCTTAGTAATAGTGACCATGGTGTATCCTCCTGATGCGATCGGTTGAGGGATTGGCTTAAAGTTTTTTGACCGGGTCACCGGGTTTGATCTCCCCGCCCTGCACAACCTTTAGGTTGATACCGCGTAATTGGAGTTCTTTGCCTGTGGCGGAGCTGATGAGTTTAAGGGCATCGACGCCAAAGCGTTCGGCGAATTTATGACATCCGGTGTGGGGCTGGTCGGTGGCCTCCAAGATGGCACTGCCCACTGAGATACGGGTGCCAGGGGGCACGTTAGCCTTGCTCAAATCCAAATCAGCAAACAATTGGTCGCCAGACAGTGGCCAGCGCTCCTTGGTCTGGGCGACTAGGTCAGCGACCCGTGAGTTCATGAGCGTGATTTGCATGTCAGGGTGGGCTTTGCCGTCGCCGCTGCGGATGCTGGGTCGGTCCTGCCAGGTGTCGCCGACCAACCCCATCGCTACGTCCAGGTCCGCCAACCCCATGACCTCGCGCGCGTCTTCTTCAGGACGACTCACAATCATATCCAGAATGCTCTGGCCCTTGGGGGAATCGATGATCTTCTCAAGACCTGCTTCCAAGTCTAGTGTCGAAAGGTGTTTGATCTCTGCCTGCATGGTTTTACTCCCGGCGTATGTTCAGGGAAACAGTTCAGGATTAGTTTAGCACGGGTCTGAGAACTCCCTAAGCCTCTATCTGAATCAGCCCTTCAGATCGTCGTCCAATGGGATCTGATAGCCGTTGGCTAGGACGTTGGACTGACTGGCGACATTCACTACTGCCAGGAGCTCCCCAAGCATCTGGCTGGTCATCCCAAGCTGGCGGGCGACGTCGGTGTGGCAGCGCAGACAGTACTCGCAGCCGTTGGCGGCACTGACCGCTACGAAGACCATCTCCTTGACCAGGGGATCCAATGCTCCGGGCGCCATGGCCTCTTTTACGTTCTCCCAGGTTTGGCGCAACGTCGGTGGGTGGTTGGCGATGTGCTTCCAGAAGTTGTTCACATCGTCAACTCCACGGGTGGCTTTTATATCGTCGTATACGGCCCGGACTTCTGGCACGGCGTCGGAGTAATTTATGGGTATTGATTGTGGCATGATGACTCCTATTCAGATGGCCCAGCGGCCTAAAGGATACTCGTTAGGTCCGACTTGAGCTGGCTTAAGGACTCGAAGATTAGGCCTTTTATGCCAAGATTCTGGGCCGATCGGACGTTGGATACCCGGTCGTCGATAAAGATGCAGCTAGCTGGGGAAGCCCAGAGTTCGTACAGTACGTGATGGAAGTATGCTGGGTCCGGTTTCAGAAGGCCCATCTCATGGGACAGGAAATAACGGTCGAACGACTTGAGCACACCAAAATGTTCTTTGCTGTAGGGGAAGTGTATATCGTCTGTATTGGAGGCCAGAACGAGGGTGTGGCTCTCCGCCAGTTGGGTCACGTAAGCGGCTATCTCTTCGTCGGGCTTAAGAATCTCGTTCCAAAGTTTAACGAAGGAGTCGTACTCGATATCCATATGAAGCTTGTTGCAGATAGCCCGGTGGAATTCGTGAGGCGTTAGGTGCCCCAACATGGAGGACTCGACGATCGGGCCGTTCTCGATCTCTGCCATGACAAAATCGTAACTTTGGTCTGATAGATGCGTAAATGGGGTACAGGCCCTGTCCCAGTCAAGGCCCACCAGAACCCCACCTAAGTCAAAGATTATGATTGGGGCCAATGCTTGCTCCGCGTGACTTGCCAGATTGATTGGTTAATCTTAACAGTCCACTGGATGGTCGTAGTTCGAGGGGTAAGCTACTCTGACATGCCGGATGGGCCGCCGGCTTAAGAGGAGAAGAGGGAACTGGATGCGTACATAGCTATAATATTTGGAGGAATGATATTGATCTGAGTGGTTTGAGATGTATGTAGCAGCCTTTGTTCAGGCCTGACTTTGCTGTAACATCTCCCCACGGGATTTGAGGCTACTGGGGAGTTTTCATGGTACTGCAGATGTACGTTTCGCTACAGGGTGATAACCGGATCGCAAGATACTTGATGGACCCTGAGTCGGGCGGTCTAAAACCTAATGGTGCCGTCGAGATATCTGGAGGCCCGGCGCCCCTAGCGTTTAATCCCAGCCATACAGCGATGTACGTCGGGCGGCGTGACAGCCTGCAATTATCCAGTTACGCAATCGACCAGGCAAATGGTGATCTGACACACACCGGAGATGTGGCCTTGGGCGGCGAACCGTGCTATCTATCTACCGACCACACTGGCCGTTACGCGCTTTCTGCCTACTACCAGGCCGGCTATTGCGCTGTTCACCCGATAGATGCTGCCGGTGCGGTGGGAGGGCAGGCGACCGAGTGGCTGGAGACTGGTTCTGGTGCCCACTGTTTCATGACGGATCCCTCCAATCGATACGCTTATCTGCCTCATATCGCTAACGGGTCTGGAGGGCTGGCCCGTTTGCCAGAAGGGCGGCAGGAAGGGTTGAACACCGTCCACCAATACAGGTTCGATGCGGCCGTTGGCCGGCTCACTCCAAACGACCCACTAGAGGTTAGACCTAAGGATTTGGACGGTCCTCGTCACTACTGTTTCCACCCTAAGAAGGACCTTATGTATATGTCCAACGAGCAGGGTGGAAGTGTTACTGTCTACGCGCTAGACGCTGACAAGGGTACGTTGATGGCTCGCCAGGCGATATCGACGCTGCCTGAGTCCTATAGTGATCGGAGACTGTGCTCTCAGATCCAGATGCACCCAAATGGCACGCACCTGTATGTCGGTAACCGTGGCCACGACACCATAGCCTCATTCTCCATCGACGAGATGACGGGAGCTCTGTCGGCCACTGGGTGGACCCAGGTCGGACCGGTCCCTCGCGCGTTCAGTCTCGACCCGACAGGAAACTTTCTATATGTGACCAGCCTAGAGGCAGGAAATATGATCTGCTTCCGGGTTGATCAACGCTCCGGCACACTGGACCGCCTGGAAACCTACGATGTCGGCAGCCTGCCCATGTGGGTGCTGATCACGGACCTTGCCAGGTAGCACCCGGCATATCCGGGAAAGATCTGTCATGCCGTTGCGCCTCCGAAGCGTTCCCAGTGAATGATTTCGCTCATGGGTTTACGTGGCGTCCCGGCGGGCTTGGGGATGTCTGCCCGGTAGCCGAACGGCAACAGCGTAATCAACTCCATTTTATCTGGGATCCCCAGGAGCTCTTTCACCGCCCTCTGTTGATCAGCCTCTCGAACTCCTACGAAGCACATGCCAACGCCCTCAGACCAGGCCACCAATTCCATCTGTTGCAGAGCCCTTCCAGCGTCTAACTGAGGCCGTGGAGCGTCGTCCATCACCACCGCGATTGCCAGAGGTGCTTGCCCGATGAACGGCCCTTGAGTAGCGATCGTACCCAGCTTCTCGAGCGTCTCCCGGTCCTGGATCACGATGAAGGACCACTTCTGAGTATTGCTGGAACTGGGAGACCAACGCGCGCACTGCAGAATCTTATGCAGTAGATCTTCTGGAATCGGGTCTGGTTTATAATCGCGCACCGTTCGGCGGGACTTTATGGCTTGATATACATCCATTCTATAGCTCCGTGCAGGTGATTTTAACTAGTCGATTATATGACGGATACTCCCTTCAGACCGTTTCATGGTTGCGAACATCCAAAAGGTTTCGGATTAGAGCGATAGTCGGTTTGAGAGACTGGGCGCGGCAAAGAACACTGTGGATCAGCGATGATTGTCTCAAACCAGTCCTCACAGCATTCCGGAAAGGCCCAAGTTCAGTGGGTTCTCCCGGTTAGAGCCGATGTTGTATGGGAGCCGGAAATCGAATCCAACAAAGTGGTCCGGGTCGTTTGCTGAAAAACCTTAGGAGTCCGTTATCCACCCGTCCCACCGTCAAACTGCACCAGAATTCCGTCAGGGTCCAGCACATAAAACGAGCTGAGATTTCCCTGGGTATTCTTGAAGGTGTCTATGCCGCCCGGGATCTCCACTCCTTTTGCTAAGAGTTCTTCGGCCAGGCCGGGTAGGTCATCGACGGTGAAAGAAAAGTGACTGATGCCTACTTGGTCTAGCTTGATCGGGTCGCCGTCGGGCTGGCCGTTGGGATGACAGGTCATCACTAGGTAGGGTTCTTGACCGTCATCCCATCTCACGTGCGCCACGCGGCGTGTGTCCCGC
>CAJWGH010000004.1 GCA_913031095.1 uncultured Chloroflexota bacterium
GTTCGTTCCACTTCGATGTCTTTGATTCCCATCGGGTCGATTCGTGTGGGGTCACTGCCCAATACCACCAGGTCAGCCAGCTTTCCTATCTCGATAGAACCCTTGATGTTCTCCTCGAATGAAGCGTAGGCGCCATTCAACGTGTACAGCCGCAGTGCTTCCTCGATGGACACCCTCTGGTTGATGCCCCACTCCTTGCCCGTGCTGTCGGTACGGGTCACACAACTCTGAATCCCCAATAGGGGCTCGAAGGGGCCAGGCGGGTAGTCGGTGGCCCCGGTGGAGACCACCCCAGAGTCGATGAACGACCGCTGGGCGAACATCCATTCAAGCCGCTGCTCACCGTAGTAGCGCATCTTCTCGCCGTGATGATAGACGTAGGTGCAAAACGGTGTCGCGACCACTCCCATAGCTTTCATCCGGGCCAACAGCTCTGGGTTCACCAGAGTGCAATGCTCGATTCTGTGCCGAGTGTCGGACCGCGGGTGGGCTTTCTGGGCTTTCTCGTAGGCGGACAGCACCATGTCGATGGTCAGGTCACCGTTGGCGTGGATGCACACCTGGAACCCGGCCCGATGCATGTCCATCACTTGCTGTTCGATCTCGTCTTGCTCCATGGCCAAGATACCGTGGTCGCACATGGAACCTTCGTAGGGTTGGGACAAGTATGCGGTCCGAGTGGCTATGGCGCCATCGGCAACCATCTTGATACCACCGATACGGAGCATGTCATCACCCAGACCGGACTTGATACCAGCATCGCGTAGCGCTGGAAACTGGGGATACCACATCAGTGCGTAAACCCGGAGGCTCAACTCTCCTGCAGTCTTGCCATCCTGATAGGTCTGAAATTCCTCTGCTGTCACTCTAGCATCGTGGACACTGGTGAGACCTGCCCGGTTGAGCATGTTGCAGATTGTCCTGAGTCCCTCGCGCCGTGTTTCCTCTGTCTCAACGGGTATGAGGCCGAACCTGACATGGTCGATGGCCCGCTCGAAGACCATGCCGTTCAGGCGGCCGGTGTCTGGGTCCCGGCCCAGCTTTCCCCCTGGCGGGTCGGGGGTTTCGTCGTTATATCCGGCGGCTTCCAGGCCGGCAGTGTTCATGTAGAACACATGTCCCGCGCGATGGGCTACCAGAATAGGGAGGTCTTTGGTTACTGCGTCCAAGTCATCACGATAGAGGTGGCGTCCTTCATTAGATGGGGTCCTATCGGTTTTGGTGTCGTCGAACTTGAACCCCTGCACCCATCCCCCAACTGGCGTTTTGTCCGCCCGCTCCCTCAAACCTGCTTGCACTTGCTTAAGAGTAGGGACGTCGCAGTCGGCGGCCATCACATGGCGCACGCCACTGTTCAGCACGTGGATGTGGCCGTCTATGAACCCGGGCAGCACCGTTTTGCCTCCCACGTCCAAAATCTTGGTGCTCGGGCCGATCAATCCCTCGATATCGCCGTTGCTCCCGACCCCGATGAATCTTCCGTGGGCAATGGCCAGAGACTCGGCCCTGGGCTGGCTAGTGTTAATGGTCATGATGTTGGCATTCTTGACAACAGTTTCAGCTCTGCCGTTGGTATTGGCCATGTTGAACTCCTGAAATCACAGGTCGTATCTGGGCGCTGCTGTATGATATGCCAATTCCCGGCTGAAGAGGAGTCTCACGATGACCATTCCAAGCCCCGAACCCAACATGGAGGTAGATATCGTTTGCGTGGGATCAGGTATGGGAGCGAGTTGTGCGGCTCTGGCAGCCCAAGCGCAGGGTCTTGAATCCGTCATCCTAGAGAAGTCGGACAGGTTCGGCGGAGGGACTGCGTATTCCTATGGAATTGTTTGGGTTGGCGGAAATCACCTAGCCGAAGCCATGGGAATCCAAGACTCCAAAGAAGCGGCTTACGAGTATCTTCATCATCTGGCCGCTGGGCATGAGATTGAGACTAACCTGCGGACCTACATCGATAAATCGCCCGAGGCCCTAAGATTCTTCTGCGATGATGTTGGAATTCCCTTCTACGTGGTTCCCGGCTTTCCTGATTATTTCCAAGGGATGGCCCGTGGTTCTCTGAGCGAAGGCCGAAATTTACAAGTCAGACCATTCGAGTCAAAGTCCCTAGGGGAATGGCATGGGCTTCTAAGGGCTGCCCCTGCCGTTACACATCGAGCCACCCTCGATGAAGTGACCAGTTGGGGCGGTAGGGCCCAGCCGCATAACTGGGACCGTGCGTTGATAGGGGAACGTATGCAAAATGACGTTCGGACCTTTGGCGCTGGGCTGAGCGGTCACTTGATGAGTGCAGTGCTGGGCCGGGAAATCCCATTCCATCTTGAGACACCGGTGCAGTCACTTTCCGTAGAAGCCGGACGAGTCGCCGGAGTTACAGCTCGGCGAGACGGCATTGAGTTCAACATCAAGGCCCGTAAAGGAGTCATCCTCGCCACTGGTCACAATCTCAGGAACGAATCACTGACCAAGCGGTTCAGTGAGCTACATGCAACACAGTCACTGCTCCCGCACAGTGTGGATGGTGACGCAATAACTATTGCCGGAGAGATCGGCGCGGCAGTCAGCTCCAAACCGGCGTTCCAGCAGGACCTTCTCTACACCATCCCAGGGGAAGACCACTATGGAACGCCTTTGTACCGAGGTGTCACCAACAACGAATCTGGGTTTCCTCACAGCATACTGGTAAACCTAGATGGCAAACGTTTCGCCGACGAGTCCGTTGGTCAACAGGTCGGCGCGACACTACGCAACTTCGACGTCCGGCAGCACCGCTACACTAATGTGCCTTGTTTCATGGTCTTCGATCAGACCTACTTGGACAAATATGGACTAGGCAGCATTCAACCGCGCCAGAAAGCGCCCGATTGGCTGATTAGAAATCAGACCATCAAGGGACTGGCCCAGGTATTGGGCGTCAACAGAGAGGGGCTGACGAAGACTATCCAGCGCTTCAACCGGTTCGCAGCAGCAGGAAAAGATTTAGACTTTGGCCGGGGCGAGTTCCCATTCGCCAATTCAGTAAGCGGCGACCTTACTCGTGAGCCCAACCCAAATTTGGGACCACTCAACAAGCCGCCGTATTACGGCCTACCGTTGGAGCTTGCGGCCACAAATTTGAGCGGCCTCATGACCAACGAGTCCGCCCAGGTGATGCATCTGCGAGGCTACGCTATCCCCGGACTCTACGCGTGTGGCAGCACCAGCGCCCACTATTATGGGATAGGTTACCAAGCGGGCTGTGAGCTTGGCGGTGCAATGACCTTCGGATACCTGGCGGCCAGGCACGCGGCAGGAGCGTAGTCAATGGAGAAGAAACCGGTGACCAAATCGAGCACCATGTGCGTCATTCAATCGTCCTATTTCCTAAACAACCCAACGGATCGGCACACGAGCCAATAATTTATACCTCACCTTTAGGGTAATCCTGGATGCGGGCAGATCAAAATCAAGGCTTCCCATTCAGGCCGGTTGGTCCTGCATCCAAGCCAAGTACCGCTGGAGTATCAACATCGCAGCCGTCTCATCTACCGATGCTCGGTCTCTGGAGGGCTGGACTCCAGATTCACGCAGCAGCCCTTCAGCTTCGACGCTTGTGAACCGCTCGTCCATCTGGTAGATAGCTATGTTCGTTTCTTTCTTCAGGGCGCGGATGAAGCCTTGGGCTAGTTTGGCGGAGGCGCCGGTCCCGCCATCGACCATATAAGGGATGCCAACGACTATTCCTTCTGCCCGGTGGTCTTTGGCAAAAGAGATGACCTGCCTAACGTCTTGAACCAATTTGCTTCGGACGATGTGACCAGCAGGCAAGGCCATACCTCGGGAGCCGCTAGCCGCGAGGCCGATACGGACTTCGCCAAGGTCTAGCGCTATCAGCTTCTGCTCTAGGGACATGTCGGTATTAGGAGAGACATTGGCGCACCAAGGCCGGCACGCCGCCTAGAGCTTCATCGATTTTCTCAGGTTGTTTGCCGCCGGCCTGGGCCATCTCTGGCCGCCCGCCACCACCGCCACCCATGACCTTGGCGGTGTCCCGAGCTATGTTACCGGCATGGAGTCCGCGTTCCACCAGGTCTGAGGTGACCATGGTGACGAGTATGGGATTGCCATCGATAACCGCCGCCAACGCCACAACGACGCTTCCCAGTTTGTCCTTGAGGAAATCTCCTATCTCGCGCATACCGTCGGCGCCGGCGGCTGATGTCCGCCCAGCCACTAACTTAACACCATCGATGTCTTGAATCTTGTCCAACAGAGCTTCGGCCTCGCCACGCAGTGAGATCTTCTGGAATCCTTCCAACTGCTTCTTAAGGTCTTCGTTCTCCTGCATGAAGCTGTCCAGCCGGGATTCAAGATCGAAAACCGATGTCTGCAGCTTCTGAGACATGGATTCCAGACGGTCTGTCTGCTGGACGAACAGTTCTTCCGCGGCACGTCCGGTCACGGCCTCGATCCGACGCATCCCGCCGCCGATGCTGGATTCTCCTAGCACCACCAAGGTGCCGACTTGGCCGGTGTTGGAAACGTGGGTGCCACCACAAACTTCGACGCTGAATGCGTCTTCTATTGAAGTGGGTTCTGGTGCCATGCTCACCACCCTGACAACATCGCCGTAGCGGTCACCAAAGAAGGCCAAAGCGCCTTCCCGTACCGCTTCGCTGTAGCTGGTCTCATGGGAGGTGACGGCGAGGTTTCCCCGAACTTTTTCATTGGCTAGGGACTGGACCGACAAAAGCTCGTCCCGTGTGAGGGCACTGACGTGGCTGAAGTCGAAGCGCAGCCGATCCGGCGCCACGAGCGAACCAGCTTGTCTAACGTGGGCGCCCAGCACCGAGCGCAAGGCTGCGTGAAGGATGTGGGTGCCGCTGTGGTTTCGGGATGAGTCCAAACGCCTAGTCAACGCTACAGCGGCTGTGACCGCCTCGCCAACCGATATTTCACCCTTCTGGATTGTCCCGCGCTGGACAATCAGTCCGGCTACTGGGCTCTGGGTATCTTCCACCGCGACTACGCCGTTGGGGCCACTGATGGTGCCATGGTCACCCAACTGTCCACCGCCCTCTGCATAGAAAGGGGACCGGCTGATGATCACTTCCACTTGCTGTCCCTGCACGGCATGGTCAACAGAAAGCCCGCCAGACAGGATAGCCGCGATTTTCGAGTCCTGTTCAGTCAGGCTATAGCCAACGAATTCGCTGGACCCGACCCCTAGTTCGGCGTAAGAAACCTGCATATCCATGCCGCCGGAGAAGGAACCCGAAGACCGGGATTGTTCCCGTTGGACCGCCATCTCCCGCTCGAAGCCGTCCATGTCCACTTGCAACCCGTGCTCTTTTGCAATCTCAGCGGTTAGCTCCGGAGGGAAACCGTAGGTGTCGTAGAGGACGAAGGTCTCTGCATCGGATAAGGTTCCAATAAACTCTCTCTGCTCTTTCAAGCCTTTCGGTAGTCCAGTTTTGAGAGCTTCACCGACGATTTCCAACGTTCCATGAGATGCAGCAGTCGCAATCTCTTCTAGTGTAAGAGCCGAGTCTATAGCGGCAACATCCAGGTTGCCCATCCTAGAATCGGCAAGGAGCAGTTTGCGTACTGGGATGAACCCTTCTTCCAAAAGCGGGAGCCCGGTTTGGATCGCCTCGGCGAACCTCTCTTCCTCAAGGCTTATCACCCGCTGGATAAACTCGTGGTTTTCTGACAGTTCTTTATAGACGCCGCTGAATTGAGGGATCGTCTCTTCCACTACTTTGGTCAGGAACGGCTCGTTCAGACCCAACTGGCGTCCATACCGGATGGCCCTGCGGATAACACGGCGCAGCACATAGCCTCGGCCTTCGTTGCCAGGTACTACACCGTCGCCAATCAGGAAAGCTGCGGCTCGAGCGTGCTCAACCACCACCCGCATGGCGTAATCGGTGTCGGTATCCGAGCCGTAGGTTTTACCGGTCAGTTGACTGACACGATTAATTATGGGAGCGAACAGGTCGGTCTCGTATATGTTCTGTTTGCCCTGTAGGATGACCATCGCCCGCTCCAGACCCATGCCGGTGTCGACGGATGGGGCAGGCAACGGCGTGCGGATGCCTTCGCTGTCCTGGTAGAACTGCATGAACACCAGGTTCCACAGCTCTACAAACCGTTCGCAATCGCAGTTGGGGTGGCAGCCGTCAATCGGCAAGGTCTCGTCAGTTTCCAATTCTTTTCGGAATTGGGCGGTCAGGTCTTCTGGCAGTTTCATTCGGCCGGAGTGGCAGCCCTTGTCCGCGCCGCCGTCGTAATGGACCTCAGAACAGGGGCCGGTGGGTCCTTCATTTCCGGCGGGTCCCCACCAGTTGTCTTTGTTCCCATACCGGTAGATACGCTCGACTGGGACTCCTACCTGGTCACGCCAGATAGCGAAGGCTTCTTCATCGTCCAGGTGGATAGTGACGAAGAGTCTTTCCGGCTTGAGCTCGAACAACTCAGTCACCAATTCCCAACAGAAGCCGACTGCGCCTTCTTTGAAATAATCCCCAATGCTGAAGTTCCCCAGCATTTCAAAGAAAGTAAGGTGCTTGTGGTCGCCGACCTCATCTATGTCCGTGGTCCTGAAACTCTTTTGGCTGCTGGTGAGGCGCTTCGAGGGCGGCGTCTGCTCACCCATGAAGAAGGGCTTGAACGGGACCATACCGGCGCTGGTGAAAAGCAAGGTCGGGTCGCCGGCGGGTATCAACGAAGCAGAGGGCATGTGCTGGTGGCCCTTGCTCTCAAAAAACTTAATGAAAGAATCTCTTATCTGGTCGCCGTTCATTGTTTTCCCTTGGGGTTTCCTTCTGGTATTTCTTCAGTTATTGTCGGCGAGATTTTCTGGAGTTCCAAACCCCTGGTCCGTCGAAATGTTGCTTAGAACGTTACGAAATTCGCCTTTTTAAGGGGCCGGATTGAATTGTATTTGACCAGGCATGGGCAGTCAACGGCTATCGCCGTTACCGGTACCGGGCTTGAGAGGTTTGAAAGGCTACCGAATATTGGTTTTAGGTCAGCATTTACTCGCTTGACCAAAGTGGTTGACCTCCGTAACATTTATTCGACGGACGCGAATTATGTCATGTCGAACGTGTCGACTGTCTGTGCAGTAGGAGGTGTCGATGGACTCCAGCATTATCGGTAAGATAGAGAAAGCCAAACAATACGCAGAAGAGAAAGACCGAGTAAACATCACGAGTTTCGCCGCCATATTCAAGGGGAATCATAACCAATACGCCGTACGGTTTGAAGACGGTGCGTGGCGCTGCGAATGTCACTTTTTCGCCACCAGGGAAGTCTGCAGCCACACCATGGCGCTACAACGTATTCTCGACCAGATGATAATAGAGCAACCAGAGCCGGCACGCACAACGTAAACCAGCTGGCCAACGAAATAAAAAATGACCTCCTCACTCCGAGAAGGTCATTTTTTTGATTTGCAAACGCTTGGCACCCCGGTTTATCGCTGTTAATATTTGGCCGGCTCCGGAATATGCGAGTATCCTCAGACCTCTATGGTCAGCCGCAACATTTGCATCAACTTCCAGTAAATAACACTCCCTTGAAGGAGAGCCGGTTCGGAATTCCTCCGGCTCTGCGTTATCCAGCTTACCGGGACTACTGGATGGGCCTACTGGCTTCGGTTAGTGGGTTCCAGATGTTCCGCGTCTGCCAGGGTTGGTTGATCTACGAGATTACCGGATCCCCTTGGTCCTTGGGCCTGGTCGGAGCCGCTAACGCCATCCCGGCCATCTTCTTCAATCTATTCGGCGGAGTATTCGCGGACCGCTGGGACAAGCGCCGTCTCATCATATCCACTCAACTCACGACCGGCAGCCTGATATTCCTATTGGCAACGTTGACCATGTTGGGTTGGGTTGAGAGTTGGCACGTCTTGGCGGTGGCCTTTTTAGCCGGCGGAGTAGAGGCCTTCGATAATCCAGCCCGCCAGGCCCTCTACCCTCATCTCATCGACCGCAGGGTGATGATGAGCGCCGTGGCCATGAATTCATCCATCTGGCAGGGCACCCGGATCGTCGCGCCTGGCATCGCCGGAATTCTCATAGACCTCATCAACACAGAGACGGCCATGTACATCTCCGGGATGGGATTCGTAGTACTAGTGGCTGTGATGGCGCGCCTCAATGTGCCACCAATCCCTAGAGGCGGGGTTGGCAGCCCTGTTCAAGACGTTAAAGACGGCCTCAAGTTCATCAAGGTCAATTCCATATTCTCCTTCTTGATTGGCATGACCTTCTTCAACAGTTTCTTCGGCATGGCCTACGTAATGTTGATGCCCATATTCGCGGTAGACATCCTGGAGGTTGGAGCCAAGGGCCAGGGGATGCTCTTGGGCATGACAGGGGCTGGCGCTCTGGTTAACACCCTTTGGATGGGTACCAGAGGCGACGTGCCAAACCGGGGACTGGCAATCATCGGCGGAGCGGTGCTTTTCGGACTGTCCGTGGCAGCGTTCGCATTGACCGCGGAGTATGTGGGTTCCATATCTCTGGCAATGGCTTTGATGTTCTTCATGGGAATCTTCAATTCCGTGTACATGATCTCCATCCAAAGCTCGCTACAAATAATGGTCCCAGACCGTATGCGAGGGCGTGTGATGGGGTTCTATGGAATGACCTGGAGCATAATGCCATTGGGCGGGTTGCAAGCCAGCGCGTTAACCAGCGTTTTCACAGCGCCGATAGCCATCGCTGTCGGTGGAATAGCAGTGGCCGCCTTCGCGCTGGGCCCAGCTATGGTCAATTCCAAAGTCCGAAATCTGGGCAGCCACCTTACCCCCATATTCGATAAACCGGAGGATGCTCCAACCGCCCCAATTGAAGCCGTTGACACCAAGAAGTAAGCGAACTACACTCGTTTGTGACCTGATTTTATAGTTCTAATTTCGATAGATTTTGGTATATTTTTGTAGGTTTCTGAAGGCTACATCATGGTCTTCCAGCCTAAAAATTCCTGTTCTTCTATGATAATCACAGCGCACCACGAATCCGCACGGTGAATGGTCAAGACCCGGATTATGACCTCAGAAATATCCCTGGAGAGAACTTGGAATTCCTAGTCGTCGGACTGAACCACCGGACCGCTCCTGTTGAAGTCCGGGAAGGTCTCTCGTTGAACAAAGAGCAGCTCCCTGGCGCGCTCAGGGCGATGAGCAGTTACGGTATGGGTGGAGTTATCCTGTCTACCTGCAACCGATCCGAGTTCTACACGCTGGATATCGCCGAAGATGGCTCTGAAGCCGGGGCCGACCGGGTGAAGAAGTTCCTTGTTGAACGATTCGGCATCTCTCTCCTAGATGTGGACAGGTACCTCTATGTCTACCGGGGCTACGAATGCATCCACCACCTTTTCCGCGTCGCCTCAAGTCTCGACTCCATGATTCTAGGCGAGGAACAGATAATCGGCCAGGTGCGCGACGCCTACGAGTCCGCCACCACCGCAGGGACCGCCCAAGGGCCGATGGCCCAGCTCTTCCAACAGGCCTTGAGAGCAGGACGCCGTGTTAGGCGCGAGACCGGCATCAGCAGAAACGCCCTGTCTGTGAGTCGAGCATGTGTTGAGTTGGCCAAGTCTGCACTGGGCGACCTCTCCGACCGCCGAGTGCTGGTCGTCGGCGCCGGTGAAGCCGGAGAACTGGCCGCCGGAGTGTTGAGTATTTCGGGAGTCAGTGAGATCACCGTAACCAACCGCACCTTCCAAAGGGCTGAAGAACTGGCCGCTAATCTCTCGGCCCAGGCCCTTCCCTTCGACGAAATGGCCAAAGCGCTTCAAGAGTCGGACATCGTCATCGGATGCACCGGGTCGCCAGGATACGTGCTAAACGCCGACTTGATCGGTGACACCATGGCTGCCCGCCCGGACCGACCACTGTTCCTCATCGACATAGCCGTGCCCAGGGACATCGACCCCGCGTCAGCCCAGGTGAAAAACGTATTCTTGAACGATGTGGACGACTTGGAGTCTGCTACCCAGGCGGCACGCGAGAAGAAAGCTCAAGAAGCTGAATGGGCCGAGGAATTGGCGACAGATGAATCCCTGCAATTTCGCCAGTGGTGCCTAGACTTAGAGGCCCTGCCAACAGTGATTGAATTGCGCAATCGGGCCGACCAAATCCGTTCGTTAGAGCTTCACAAGACCGTGCGGAAGCTAAACGGCCAACTGGATGAAGCCGCACTGGAATCACTGGACGTGATGACCAAAGCCATAGTGAATAAGATCCTCCACGACCCGACCGTGTTCCTTAAAGAGCGCAAAGGTCCGGAGGAATTACAGGTCGCGCGAGACATCTTCCGACTCAGCGAAGATGGTCTTCAAACCCCCGATTAACCCCTGATTACTACCTAGTAAGGGCCCCTTAACGCTCCTCCCACTGCCCACGCACCGCGAAACCGGCTATAATAACCTACCAGTAATATTGGGACCGTAATGTCATTAGTCGAGAAATACGCCCTACTCCCAGACGAGATTGACCGCCAGAGCATCGAAGTCGTTGAAGCCAGCCTACCTGACTTGGAAGGCCTCACGCCAGAAGAACGCTACGTGGTGTTTCGTATCGTGCGGGCAGAAGGAGACCCTGAGATATCCAATAGCATCGGGTTCAGCCCCGACGCTGTGTACAAGGGCATCGCTGCCATCAAAGCCAAAGCGGCAGTGGTCACCGACGTCCGCATGGTCGAGGTGGGCATCTCCAAGGCCTTACTCGGCAAATGCGGCCTCACCACCTACTGCCAGATTGACACGCCAAACACGGCGGAGCGGGCCAAAGCGGATGGCACCACCAGATCGGTTGCGGCAATCCGAGGTCTGACTCCCCACTTGGACGGCGCCATCGCGGTGGTTGGCAACGCCCCAACCGCCCTACTCGCCCTGTTGGACATGATTAAAGATGGTGAAGTCTCGCCGTCCCTGGTAATTGGCATGCCGGTTGGATTCATCGCCTGCGCTGAATCCAAGGCCGAATTGGCCAAGGTAGACGTGCCATATATATCCATATGGGAGAAGCGCGGCGGCAGCTCGGCGGCGGCAGCCACGGTGAACGCACTCTTGGGGCTGGCACTCCAAGAGGTAACGCTGTGAACGACAAGGGTACCGGGACGAACAGTTGGGGAGTGATCCTCCTTGGCCACGGCAGCCAGCGGGGCACCAGCAAATCTGAATGTTCCTGCAGTTGGCTTCATAAAGATACCCCCGAGTGGTGTCAAGACTGCCCCAACACGCCTACTGGGCTTAGGCAGGCCGCGGACCGTCTGCAAGGGATGTTGGAGATTGACCAATCACGGGTGGTCCTGTCTTGCCTGGAATTCATAGAGCCTTTCCCTCTTGAAGCGGTCAAGATACTGGATGAGCGCGGTTTCCATAAAGTGGTGGTGGCCCCCTTCCTGCTCGGAAACGGCAAACACGCCACGCTGGAGATGAACGAGATAATCGAAGAGGTCCAAGGCCAACTGCCGGGTGTGCAGCTATATCTCGCGGCGGGCCTGGGCACCGATCCCAAGCTGGCAGAATTGGTGGTCCAGAGGGTTCGTGAATTGGAAGGATCGGAGGAGACTGCCAGGGCTAGACCCGGCCCCAAGGGCATCTTGCTAGTCAAAGCTGGAACCAAGACTGAATACGACGACTGCATCTGGTTGGAAGAATTGGGCCAACTGGTGGAGGCCAGCCTCGGCGCCGACTATGCCGTGGCGGTGGCCCAGTCGCACTACGGCGACCCTACGATGGACGCCGCCTCCGCCAAACTGGCAGAGACCCGTGGAGTATCCTCCATCATGTGCGTCCCATACCTGTTCTTCCCCGGCATTATCCTTCAGAGGAATGTTATCGGCGGCATGGAACAAATCAGAGACCGCTACCCCGATATCATTATGTCCGTTACCCCACCCTTGGGCGTTGATGACAAGATCGTGGCTATCACAGCCGACCGAGTGCGACAAGTCTTGAGCCAGGCGGCCAAATGAACCCCGGCGAATCAGCACCTGAGAGCGATTACAGTAGACCGACTGTCCGCGGTAAAGGCATGCGCACCGGATATACAACTGGCGCTTGCGCCGCCGCCGCAACCAAGGCAGCAGTTACAGCACTCCTCACAGGATACCCTGTCCACCAGGTGACCATCCATCTACCCATGGGCCAGGACGCTGATTTCAGCTTGAACCGCTGTGAATGGACCGACGATTCCTCCGCCAATGGAAAAGTCCTCTGCTCGGTCATAAAGGACGGCGGAGACGACCCGGACGCAACTCACGGTGCTGAGATTTGCGCCACCATTTCTATCGAAGATCCAGCCACTTCCGACGAAGGAGTGACCATCCAGGGAGGAGTAGGCGTCGGCACCGTGACCTTCCCCGGCACTGGAATCCCAGTGGGGGAGCCAGCAGTTACCCGCGTTCCAAGGCGCATGATCATTGAATCGGCCTTAGAAGCGAGTAAGACTTACGGTTTAGAATCCGGCAAAGAGATTGTCGTTGAACTCTCTGTTCCCACCGGGGAAGAGGTGGCGCTTAAGACCACCAACGCACGGCTGGGCGTCATCGGCGGCATCTCCATCCTGGGCAGCACTGGCGTGGTCCAACCCTATTCGACGGCAGCCTGGCGGGCCAGCGTCAATCTGGCCATCGACGTGGCTGCAACCAACGACATCGAGCACATGGTTCTCGCTACTGGGCTGCAGAGCGAGGCCTTTACCAAGAACCATCTTGACCTGCCTGACATGGCCTACGTCGGCGTAGGCATCTTCAGCGGGGCCGCTCTTAAACGGTGCGTCTCAAGGGGTATCAAACGCGCCGTCCACGTCGGCATGATTGGCAAGTTCTCCAAGATGGCCGAGGGATATTTCGTCACCCATGTGGCTGGAAACAAGGTAGACACCACATTCCTGGCCGGCCTGGCGGGACAGTGTGGGGCGTCCAAGGGCCTGCAGAAAGAAATGGCGGCCACGACCTCGGGCCGTCACTTCGGCGAGATCGCCCTGGCCAACAATCAGCTCGAACTGTTCACCGTGATAAGCAAGATGGTCTGCGACGAAAGCCACAAACTGCTAGGTGAAAACGCGGACAAGCTGATAGTCGACGCCATGTGTTTCGACTTCGACGGCACACTCCTGGGATACGCCTCTACCTCGCCTGACGGCATCCCCATGGTCTCTCCTTCTGGAGCGTCTTCAAATGGTTAAGGACCTTCCTGAAATACGCCGGTCACTAGGCCTGCCAGACGACGCCTTTGAGCAGCGTCGCCCTATCAAAGGGCAGATCACCAAGCGGGAAGTACGCGCCGTGAGCCTCTACTCCCTACGGCTGCACCAAGATAGCGTGGTATGGGATATCGGCGCCGGCACGGGGTCGGTCTCTGTGGAAGCCGCCCTGATTGCCAACCATGGTCAGGTCTACGCAGTCGAGCGCGATACCGATTCCCAACACCTGCTGGAAGCCAACGTGGCACAGTGGGGCTCAGACAACATCAACATCGTTTCCGGGGAAGCACCGGGCGTGCTAGAAGACCTGCCCTGTCCGGACTCAGTCTTCGTTGGTGGCAGCGGCGGCAATCTGCCACAGATAATCGAATACGCTAACTCTCGCCTCAAACCTGATGGCACAATCGTCGTCAACCTGGCGGTGCTGGAGCGTACCAATGAGGCCTACCAGTTACTGAAAAACCTTGGACTTAAAGCCGAACTCACGCAGGTGACTTCGTCTCGTGGCAAAGAGATGCCCGACGGGACGGTTCGACTCGAGTCGCTCAACCCTGTGTTTATCGTTTCCGGCCGGCGCGGAAACTAGGCGTCCGACGTGACTAATAACTCCAGCAAATCCGGATGTTTATTCGGCATCGGCGTTGGCCCTGGCGACCCCGAACTGATAACCCTGAAGGCCCTTAAAGCGTTGCAGAGCGCTCCTGTAATCTGTGTGCCCCAAGCTGCTAACCGCCGGGAAAGCTATGCCCTAAGCATAGTAAAAGAATATGTGAAACCTGAGCAGGAGATCCTCCGGGCGCCGTTCCCGACGGACGACGCTGATGGCGCGGCTCAGGTCTGGCAGGAAGCCTCAGAATTAGTCGCCAAGAGGTTGCGCGGTGGACAGGACGTGGCTTTCCTGACCGAGGGAGATCCCATGCTCTTCAGCACTTTTTCTTATGTGTTAACCGGAGTCCAACAACTATGTCCAGACGCCCCTGTGACAATCATCCCAGGCGTATCATCAGTAATGGCAGCCGCGGCCAGTTCCGGGGTCCCCCTGGTAACCCACGGTCAGAAGTTGGCCATCCTGCCAGCGGCCTATGGACTGGAAGAACTCTCCGAAACCACTTCCAATTTCGATACGGTAGTATTGATGAAGGTCAGTCCGGTGATCCTAAAAGCTCTGGCCGACCTCGAAAAGCTAGGGCTCACCGGAAACAGCACCTACGTCCGCCGGGTCAGCACGGATTGTGAAAAAGTGATTCGGGACGTAACTGCGATCAAAGACGAAGACATGGATTATTTTTCTCTCTTGATCGTTAGAGGAAATACCTCAGAAAATCCCAAGGCTGAATATTAGAATCAAGGAGTACACCGCCTTGGCAGGATTGAAGGAATCGAAAATATGACCATCACGTCAAACGGCAAAGTCTATATAGTCGGTGGCGGCCCAGGAGACCCAGAACTACTGACATTGAAAGCGAAACGAATCATTGAGTCCGCGGATGTCATCATCTTCGCAGACTCCCTGGTGCCCCCGGAAGTAGTGGGATTCGCCAAAGAAGGGGCCAAGGTCGTCGGCAGCAAAGAGATGAACCTGGACGAGATTATGGATCTAGAGTTGGGCGCCGTACGCGAGGGTAAGACCGTGGCCCGGGTGCAGAGCGGAGACCCATCTATCTACGGGGCCATCCTGGAGCAGATGCGTGTCCTGGAACAAGAGGGCGTCGAATACGAGATCATCCCTGGCGTAAGCGCAGCCTTTGCCGCGGCCGCCGTGCTGAAGTCAGAACTGACGGTCCCTGAAAAATCTCAGACCATCATCATGACCCGCATGGAAGGCCGCGTCGCCATGCCGGAGGGAGAACAACTCAAAGACCTGGCAGCCCACGGATGCACCATGGTCATCTTCTTGAGTATCACCCGCATGACCAAAGTAGTGCGAGAGTTGACTTCATCCGGGTACACCAAAGACACTCCAGTGGCTGTGGTCTACCGAGTGGGATGGCCCGACCAACTCATCATTCGAGGCACCTTAAAGGACATCGCCGACAAGGTCCGCGCAGCCAAAATCACGTTGCAGGCGTTGATCATCGTAGGAGATGCCGTAGATCCCGGTTTGGACGCCGCGGGTGCAGTATCCCACCTTTATTCCGCTGATTACACCCACCGTTACCGCCGAGGCACGGAGATTCAGGCCAATGGCAACGGAAAGGGATAACATTTCAGAAACGACCGCCATCATCGCTCTGACCCGCAACGGGGCCGTTATGGCTCGGAAGTTGGCTGGGTCCCTAGAACGAGAATCAACTCTCTTCATAGATCATCGTTTCCGTCAGGAATGCGACTCAGGCGAGGCCTTCGGCCTTCCCTTGAGGCCAGTAGTTGAGCAGGCATTCTCCAAGTATTCCAGCATCGTAGTTTTCCTTTCAGTTGGAGCCACTATCCGCCTATTGGCACCCCTGTTAGAAAGCAAACAGGTCGACCCGGCGGTGGTCTGTGTCGATGACGCAGGTAGATTCTGTGTGAGCCTGATCTCGGGTCATGTGGGTGGAGGCGACCGGTTAGCGGAAGAAGTGGCAAGCTATCTCGGTGCGAGAGCGGTAATAACATCGGCCTCCCACACTTCGGGAACACTGGCGGTAGATCTTTTTGGCCGTGAATTTGGTTGGCGAACAGAGGCCGATTCAATTACTATCACCCGCGCTAGCTCCGCCGTGATTAACGGCCAACCGGTCGGAATATGGCAGGGGGCAGGCGAGCCCAATTGGTGGCCTGAAGATAAGCCGCTGCCGGGCAACATCACGGTGTATCAAACCTTGGAAGACCTAGCAGCTTCGGCCTGTGCCGCTGCCTTAGTCGTCACGGACAAGTCCGATCCGTTGGACACGTTACTGGCGGACAAAATCGCCGTCGTATACCGACCCCGGAGCTTAATGATTGGCATGGGTTGCCGCCGAGGTGTACCGGTTGAAGAACTCGAATCTCTGCTCATCCAGACCTTCCAAGAGAGCAACCTTTCTTTGCGGTCCGTCGGTGGAATCGGAACGGCAGAGATCAAACGTAGCGAGCCCGGACTGGAGCAATTGGCAGAACGTCACGGCGTTGACCTTTCGTTCCTTCAAGCGGACGAGCTAAACGATGTGTTTGAAACCAATCCGAATGCAATCACCTCCAAATCAGAACGGGCCTATGGACTTGTCGGAGTTTGGGGAGTAGCAGAGCCTTCCGCCTTATTGACCGCTGGAGCCAGCGAATTACTGGTGACCAGGAAAAATACCGAGCGGGCAACCGTCGCAGTCGCCCGCAAGAATTTCGACGCGAAAAAACGTGATACAACTCCATAGGGAGAGCTAGTTAATGAGCACGCCTCAGGAAAACCCAGGAAAGATACATCTCGTTGGTATAGGCCCAGGTGACGCCAAGTACTTGCCGTTGGCTGCCTCAGAGGCCCTAGCCGAGAGCGACGTCATAGTTGGGTTCAGGGCATACATCCAACAGATAGAGGGCCTAATAACCAGTAAAGAAGTAGTCTCAATGGAGTTGGGCCAAGAATTGGAGCGCGCGGCATCCGCGGTGGATTCAGCCTATGCGGGAAAAACAGTTGCTGTAGTGTCATCCGGTGACGCTGGCATATACGGCATGTCCGGGCCAGTATTCCGGGTGCTCACCGACCGAGGCTGGGACGGCCAGAGCCCGTCAGTACTGACGGTACCTGGCGTTTCTGCCATGCAGGCGGCCGCAGCGGTTATTGGATCACCCCTCATGCAGGACTTCTGCGCTATCAGCCTTAGCGATCTGCTCACACCGTGGGAAAAGATCCGTAGCCGATTAGAGGCAGCCGGGCAAGGTGACTTCGTGGTTGCCTTATACAACCCTCGGAGCAAACGGCGGCAAAGCCAGCTTCTCGAAGCTAGAGAGATACTGCTCAAGCACAGACCCGGCAAAACCCCTGTAGGTTTGGTCGGCGACGCGTTCCGGCCCGGTCAGAGGGTCAAGATCACCAACCTGGATGAACTTAAGAAAGATGCCGAATTTGTAGATATGGTAACTATAGTGATTATCGGAAATTCCACTACATACCTGCATAACGGCAAGGTTATAACCCCAAGAGGCTACGAAGAGAAAACGGGTACTGGACGATTCCCGTAGGCATCATTTTATTCGGTCAGACCTCCCGACTGGCACTCCACGGTTACGTAACTCGCCTTCAGCAACCTCATCGGCTTTATTGGAGGCATCTGTTTCTACTCATCTTGCCCGTATATTGCTCAGTCGGCCCGTCCGGTTAGTCTTATCTGTTGACCTGGGCCCTTTCATGTAGACCGTGTACAATCCAGCCATCCACGAGCGGACCTTAAAGAGGAGCGCAAACACACGATGAAACGCAGTGAATCCCGTATATTGACCACGCACACAGGAAGTCTGCCGCGCTCTCCCGAACTGCAGGAGCTACTGCGCTCCAGACTTGACCCAAAAGAAGGTGAGGTCGAGGAATACCGCACAGGCGTCGACGAAGGCGTAGCCGATGTCGTGGCTAGGCAAGCTGAGATAGGCATTGATGTCATCAATGACGGGGAACAAGGACGCGTCCAGTACGCCACCTACGTGAAAGACCGCCTGACCGGCTTTGATGGAGAGCAGGTCCTCCGGGCGCGGCCAAGAAAGGACATGCTAGATTTCCCGGAATTCGCTTCCCAAAGTGGAGTATC
This sequence comes from uncultured Chloroflexota bacterium, assembly GCA_913031095.1. Next base: position 17,905 of record CAJWGH010000004.1, read on the forward strand.
TTCATCTGCCACCATACCTTGGCCGGCCTGCACGGGGCCCATCGGATGGAAAGACAGAGATGCTGTTCAGAGGGACATCCAGCGCCTAAAAGTAGCCTCTTCCAGCGTAGATTCAGAAGAAGTGTTCATGACCGCGGCTTCACCTGGGGTGATCGCCAACTTTCTGCACAATGAACATTACCCCTCAGATGAGGCCTATCTGTATGCATTGGCTGAGGTGATGAAGGAAGAGTACAAAACCATAGTGGATTCCGGCCTGCTCTTGCAGGTCGACTGTCCCGACCTAGCCATGACGAGGATTACCGAGTTCTCGCACCTGAGTGACGAAGAGTTCATCAAGATAGTTGAGATGCATGTTGAAGTGCTGCAATACGCTCTGGCCGGCCTCCCAGTAGACCGGATGCGGATGCACTTGTGCTGGGGTAACACCGAAGGGCCACACCACTATGACGTACCTTTGAAAGAGATTGTGACCATCGTCCTCAAAGTGCCGGTAACCGCGGTCTCATTCGAGGGCGCCAATCCTCGCCATGCCCACGAGTGGAAAGTCTGGCAGGACGTCAAACTTCCCGACGGCAAAGTGATAATCCCTGGGGTGCTTGATACCACCACCAACTTCATCGAACATCCAGAGTTGATCGCCGAGCGTATAGTCCGCTACGCGAGTGTGGTCGGCAAAGAAAACATGATGGTAGGCAGCGACTGTGGCTTTGGGACATCCGCCTGGGGAAGGAGAGTAGAATCCCGGATAGCCTGGGCCAAACTGGCGGCCATGGTTGAAGGAGCCCGATTGGCCAGCCAGGAGCTTTGGTAAAGGCGCATTAGCGGAGAAAGTCAGTCTTGCTGCAACACCTTGAAGTTAAAGGTGATGCTGCGAGTGATAGTTCCGTCGAAGTCCCGCTCTGAGCCGTATTCCTCGGTGGACAGCCGCAACTCCATCCCCAAACCGCGCATGTCGTTAGCTAATGCTTCCACCCGCCTGCGGACCTCATTTATATCTTTGTCGAGCTCTGACTGGTCGTCTGTCGCCATCGGTCTGTCTGACACCTAAGCAGGACACTGCGCCCATCGCCCAGCGTCCTGCTGGATTTCCAGAATCTGTAGTGGGGCTTTTAGTAATAGACCGCGTTTCCGGAGCCGCCACCGGCCATGATTACCTCTCCGGTCACAGCCCATGACTTGTCTGACGCCAGGTACGCGGTCAGAAAGCCAATCTCCGAAGCGTCGACCATCCGGTTGATGTGATTTCCGCGCGGAGAACCGTCGGCGAAGTCCTGGGCTTCCGCTTCTGCTGGGCTGACACCCAACGCCTTGCCACGTGCCTCCAGCAGGCTGGGGGTGCGCTCGGTCCGGGTTGTCCCCGGGTGGACGCAATTCACCGTGATGCCGAACTTGCCCACCTGGGTCGCAAGTGTCTTGGTCATATGGACCAGCGACACATTGCGCGCGCCGCCGCTTAGGTTGCCAGCGTTCCGGGCGTTCCCGCCACTTATGTTGATGATCCGGCCCCAGGGCTGCTCCTTGAGGAAGGGAAGGGCTGCGCGGGTACAGCGGAGCGCTCCGACATACTTGACATCAAAGTCGCCTAGCAGTGCATCTTCGTCAACGGTGTCTATAGGCCCAACTGCATTAGGAGACCCTCCGGGCAGTGAAGCGCTGTTGACCAGTATGTCCAGTCCACCCAACTGTTTGGCCGCGTCTGCCATCACCCGGTCCACATCCTCGCGGGAGGTGACGTCCAAGACCATGGGAATGACCTTGCGGCCAGTGACGTCCTCGATCTCCTTCGCCGCTTCTTCCAGTGCGGACTGCGTTCGGGATGCGATGACCACATCACAACCCTCACGAGCCAACTCCAAGGCGATGGCCTTGCCGATGCCACGGCTACCGCCGCCTACAAATGCTTTCTTGTCCTTCAATCCTAGATCCATGTTTCAGTCTCCTATCAAACCGCTGAATTACCCACCGCCTTAGCCCAGATACTGGCCGCATTCTACACAACGCTAGTAATAGCGGCAATCGCGACTCGCCCACTCGCAGTCAGGGCGTTTTAAGGGTTGTTTCCTCGACATGCCCTGCGCCGCCGGGCCTAGCCTTAATCAAAGCCAGTACCGAAAGCACGGGCAGGGTCATCATCACCACCATGCCCAGAGTATAGGTACCCGTCAGGTCGTGAAAAATCGCCAAGGGCAGAGGGCCAATCGCCGATGCACAGAAGTTGATGGTCATGGCCGATCCTTGCACTCGTCCCAGGCCGTGACGCCCATAATAGTGTGCCCAGATGACGCCCTGCACGATGTGGTGCGCACCACCCGCAACCCCCATGACCAATACGTACACAACGGCCATCGCCACCGAATCCACGGCCACTACCAGCACCAATGCCACCAGAAGTGACACCATGGATAAGGCATAAAGGGCCTTAGGACCGATGCGGTCCACCACGAATCCCGCCGCAAGAGAGCTGACCGCCGACGACCCAGAGAAGATCACAAATACCCCAGCAGCCAGGGTGGCGCTCAATCCCTTTTCTTCGAAAATTGACGTCTGGTGAAAGACCAGTGCGGTGGACACTATACCCGGCGTCCCTAGAGACAACGCCAACAGCCAAAAATTCACGGAACTGAAGACACGCACGTTCCGGCGCAAACCCTCTGCCGCTTGCCTGGTCTCAGATATGGGAGGCTCGTCCTTGCCATCGGGAAACATACCCATGTCTTCGGGCCGGTTCCTGACGACCAATATAGTCACTGGAACTATAAGGAGAACGGCCACCGTCCCAATCACACCGTAGGCCTCGCGCCAACCGAAGTTGTCGATCAATAATCTGGCGAAGGGCGGGAATATGGCGCTGGACAACACCGCTCCCAATCCCATCATAGCGACGGCCCGCCCTCGGCTGGACACGAACCAGGTGTTCACCAAGAGGATAGAGTTGATGCCCAAAGAACCTTGGCCCAGGGCCCGCAGGCTTGCGAAGGCCACATAGAACAGCACTATGTTGGTTGCGGTCGCCATTCCGAAACACGCCGCACCAAAGCCCAATCCGATAGCCACCAGCATGGCCCTCGGCCCATAGCGGTCGGCGAGCCGGCTCACAAACGCCACTAGTACGGCGCTCATTCCGGTGCTGGCCATGTACAAGGCTGATATGCCAGGCCGGGACAGACCTGTGTCCTCGATAATCGAGTCGATGAAGATCGAGAAGACATAGGACTGGCCTGGACCGCTGCTAAAGACCACCAAACCTGCAGCGATGACGATGTACCAGCCATAGAATATGGGGCGGCCGGACTCAGGCGGGTTTTCGGTTGGGGTTTTGATGGTCGGGTCCTTGAACACCGGTTCGTGAGTGATAACGCTTAATACTACGCCAGTTGGGCCTTGTCTGTTCCCCGTTACGTCAACCTGAGATATAGTGTCTTCAGGATTGATCGTGCACAACACTGACTACCGACTGGAG
>CAJWGH010000005.1 GCA_913031095.1 uncultured Chloroflexota bacterium
TTCGAGGAAGTCTATGCGGTTGATGGAGGATCTACAGCTTGGTCCGACAGCGGACGTGCGTTGGAGACGGGATTCGGAGAGCAGGCTCCAAGTGGCCTGGAAGAAGCCCGCTCGCGGGTCACTCTGGTCTCGCCACAGGAGTTGGAGGCAGATAAGCCGACAACAGTCATAAATGTCGAGAACAGCCAGGACTTTACCAGAGGCCACGTCCCCGGCGCTCGTTGGGTTCCCCGTGGCTCTCTGGAACTTCAGATCGCCGAGTTCGCTCCCGATAAATCAGCTTCCATAGTGGTCACGTGTAACAACGAACAGAACTCGGTGCTGGCAGCAGTCACCCTCGAAGAGATCGGTTACCAGAATGTTACCGCTTTAGAAGGTGGAATGGCTGCTTGGCGGCAGGCTGGGTTAGGAGTAGAGGAAGGTTTGTCCGGGGTGATGCGCGCTCCTACTGATGTGGTGCTGTCTGGCCCTGAGCGGAACTTCGCTGACATGATGAACTATCTTCGCTGGGAGACAGCGCTTGGTGAGAAATACGCGACTGACTAAAGAGCTTTGTTAGCACCTGACTGCGTGCCGATTCGGGTTCTGTCTGCCGCCGAGTTACGGTTCTACTAGAGGGCTTTTGAATGATATGGGCGAAGGCTGGAAGACCCAGACCTCGCTCTTGGATGGCAGAGCCGCGGGAGAGAACTCTGCGTTAGAGCCATTCAGACGCTTAACGTTAGCTTGGGTGGCGAGCCAACCTTCCGGCGGTTTTAACCCTGTGTCATCGGCCATGAGTCCAGGGATCTGATAGTGCATGGGGATCACGACGCGGGGCTCCAAACGGGCAATTAGAGAGTCCACCTCATCGTAGTTCAGGAGATGGTTGGAGTCATCCACGGTCACCAGCAGCACATCAACCTCGCCGATCGCGTGGGCCACGTCTGTTGGCCAGTCAGCCCGATTGTCTCCTAGGTGTAAGAAGCTTACGCCGCCGGTCTCTAAGCGGAACATCACGTTGGGGAAGTCCCGGAGGCGTGAGGCCCCGGAGTGCAGGTCAAGTACTCCGCGGACGTTCATGTCCCGGTTGGAGAAGTCCCCTGGCATCCTAATTAGAGATGCGCCCTCCGGAAGGCGCTCGGCTGCGTCATGGTCGAAATGGGCGTGGGTAATCAAACCCAGGTCACATTCTACGTCCGGGAAAAGCCTTTGAAACCAATAGCGCCCAGCCATGTTGCGGTAAGGGTCGGTCAGCACCTTTAAACCGGCCTCTGTGCGCCACTGAAAGGCGCAGTGGCCGTAATAGGTAAGAGTTAAAGGTCCGGCAGCGCTAGTAGTCATAAATCGTTCTGAAAATACAGGATCGCCGAGTCATAGCCATTCTAGCGGAGGTAGATCCTCGCCACCAGCGTTATATTCTGTGAAGTAACAATCATCGCGTTAATCTCTTGCTAACATCAGGTCTACCAGGGCCGATGGTATCACCCAAAATAATGACCTGGGCGTCAACGGCTCTAATGTGGCCCAAAGAATCTTGCCAGCAGGCCCGAGACGGTGTGTCCAGGCCTGCTGCTGGTTCAATAGCAGCCATTCACGGCGCTAGCGGCGATGACACCAATGCGTCAATCATTGCTCCTCCTGGGCCGGCACTAATGGCAGTGAACTTATGGGCCAAAACCACGGGGACTACCGCGTTCTCAAACTCATCTGACCGGTAGTAATCGATCAGCGCGGCGGCCGACCCAAGCTGAGAATAACGATGAGCCTCCGACTTTTCCTGCCGGAAATTTGACGAAGCATCCTTCGAGGAGAACGTATAAGGTAGGTCGAATACGTAAACCGCTCCTGTAGCGGCCCAATATATGAAACTTTGCCCGTAATAGTTGTGGGCGCCGAATCCGCCGCCGCTCTTAGGGGTATTTCCGCCTACATACTGCGCCCGGTAGTTATCGCTAACAGCGACGACCTTAATATTCTTACCTAAACGCAGAGATAAAAGGGCTCTCCGATCGGAGAGCCCTTTTATCTTTTACTTCGACTCGTTATTAACTAGGTTCGGCCAACGGGACAGCGAGAGACGCGCGAGGAGTGTCGCCCAGGCTGCGCGCGATGTGTCCGTGACCTTCGAGATCCTCAGCTACCAGGATATCTCCTGGTTCCATCTGACATTTGGACCCGTCGGCACATTCGAACTCGGCTGTACCCGATAGGTTGACCACATACTGCCGTCGAGGGGCGTTGTGATAATCGGAGAAGGACGGCGAGGTGCGCAGTCCCAGGGTGATGTCGCCAGGGCCAACCCGATTGACGATTTCGGCCATCTCTTCAGGTGAGACATCCTCGAAATGGGACTCGCCATCATCGCCGGAGAATACTCGTACGATCTTCATGGATAACTCCTCGTGATTCTGTTTTTACGCTTCAGCCAAGGGTATGGCCAGGATATAGCGTTCGCCTTCGCCTAACCCGCGGGCGATGTGCCCGTGGCCGGTAAGGTCTTCTGCGACGAGAACATCGCCGGGGACTAGTTGCTGTTTTGAACCATCTGCGCATTCATATTCAGCGGTGCCCAGCAGATGGAGTACATATTGACGGCGAGGCGCGGTGTGGTAGTCAGAGAATGACGGGGCTGGGCGGGCGTTCAGCTGGATATCACCTTCGCCTAGTCGCTTGGCGATCTCTACCATCTCTTCGGAAGATACATCCTCGAAATGAGACTCACCGTCGTCTCCAGAATAAACTCTAACTATCTTCATATTCCTTCCTTAGTATCTGGTTGAAACCAAATCTCGCGAAACGATCGTGCTTACTGGTCTAACAATGGCACGGTACAGGTGATACCGGGGCCACCGCCGACAGTCTTGGTGGTATGGCCTTGGCCGGTGGTATCCTCCACCAGTCGGGCATCGCCCGGTCCAAAGGTGTGGGTTGAGCCGTCACCCAGGCCTATCTCGATCCCACCGGAGATGCAGATCACATACTGGCGGCGGGGTGCTGGGTGCCAGTCAATGAACCGGCCTGCTTCGTGCTCGGTGAAGCTGATTTGGGTGGTCTTGACTGCTTCAGCCAATTCGGGGTGGGTCGCTAGACTGGTCTCCTCAATGTGGGTCTGGCCGTCGTCGCCTGTGTACATTCTATAGATGCCCATGTGTGCCCTCCGTTAGATGATAATCTCTCTAGGCTAGGGGTATTACGGCAGTGATAATAGGTTCGTCCCCCGGGACCAAAGTCGTGTGGCCTTTGCCCGTCGTGTCTTCAACCAGGCGGGCGTCGCCCGGCATGAACCGGTGGGTCGACCCGTCTTCTAGTCCTACTTCTACTATGCCCGAAATGGAGATTATGTATTGCCGTCTGGGCGCTGGGTGCCAGTCGATGAAGTGACCTGGCTCCCACTGCCGAAAGAAGATGTGCTGGGTCGCGGTGGCCGTAGTCAACTCCGGATGGGAATCCAGGTTTAGCTCGTCCACCTGACTCTTGCCGTCGCTGTTGGTGTACAGCCTGAAAATGGCCATAGTCGAATCTCCTGGTCCCTGCCGGGGCCTGCCTGTCGATCCTGGGTCGAACCCACTTTACTGCCTGGAACGTGATCAGGCAACATCAGTCTGCGGAAGAGCGGTCCAGTGAAGACAGAAACACAGGAGCGTATAGCCAGCCTTCCAACTGGGCCGTTCGGAGTTCATTCTCGTTTGGGTTGGGAGTACCGCCGCGGCGAGAGACATCACCGGGTCCGTCTTGGGGGAGTCTGAACATAGTTGGGTCTTTGTTCCAAAGGCACGCAGCGACGGCGGCGGCTACTGAGTCAAGGCAGTCGTCACTTTCCAGGCAATAATCGTGGAACCTGCTGAGGTTTGGAAGACCGACACCCGACATGGTTCCCAGCCCGTCCAGTATCTGCCGCCGCAGACTCAGGGCGTTCTGCCCTTTCTTGTACCCCTTGAAGGGCAATCCTAAGGCCCTGAGAGCGGCTCCAGGCATAGATTCCAACAACAACGGACCGGTGTGGGTTCCGTTTGGCAGAGGCGGCACCCGACAACCTGACCGCCACAGGCCGTCCAGCATCTGCATCCCACGGAAAGTCATGGGTACCATATTGGGGTTGGCCTTGTGGAGACAGGAGTAGCACTCTGGGAAATAGAGGTCTCCAAGTCGGTATGGTTCGCCGTGTTCAAGCACGAACCCGTCGCGCAGCGCCATAAAGTCTTGAAATTCCATGTTTGCGGCGGCGTTCCAGAGTTCTGGCATGTCTTCTGCAGAGGGCAGCAGATAGCTGGCGAATTCTCTGGGTACGGAGAAGGGAAAATCCAATGCGGCGATCGTGTTCTTCGGCGCTGAACCGAGCAGGATAGCTAATTCGGCCCGCGGCGTTGGTTCGCAGGAGCTGATCTCGAAGGAGTTGCCGCTGAGCGTTCCCCGGGTCACCCAGGTATTCTTGTCGGATTTGGCGCCGCTGAAGTCGACGCCAAGGATGGTGGTTCCACAGGTCACGGTCTGTCCTTTGCCCCTATGTTAGAATGGGCCGGAATTTCCGCCGCTCCGAGTCACGATTGCGCAATGATCGCGCGTGTCTGGATCAGGCACAACTCTGATACTAAAAAGGTGCATCATGGACTTTACCACGAGAAGGGAGAGATACCGGGGCATACTGGCTGGCGACAAGTGCGTTTACCCCGGGTCGGTGTTTGACCCCATCTCGGCTCGCATCGCCGAGGACCTGGGATTCGAGGTCGGCATGTTTGCCGGTTCTATCGCTTCAGGCACGGTGTTGGGGGCGCCTGACCTGATAGTGTTGACGCTCACCGAGTTCGCTCAGCAGATCCACCGTATCTGCCGCGCCGGGGACCTTAGCTTGATGGTGGACGCCGACCACGGGTACGGTAATGCCCTGAACGTGATGCGGACCGTCGAGGAACTGGAGACCGCTGGGGTCTCGGCGTTGACTATCGAGGATACTGTGCTGCCAAGGACCTTTGGTGGCGGCGCCGATACTGTGCTACCGATCGACGAGGGTGTTGGCAAGATGAAAGCGGCTCTGGCGGCGCGGCGAGACCCCAACATGGTTGTTGCCGGGCGTACAAGCTCTCTGCGCATCACCGACCTGGCCGACACTATCGCCAGGGTAAAAGCTTATGAGCAAGCAGGAGTGGACGCCGTGTTCCTGGCTGGTGCATCCACCAAAGCTGAGGTGGAGGCTGTAAGTTCAGAGATGAATATCCCTCTACTTTTGGGAGGCACCTCAGGGGAGTTGGCCGACAAGGATTATCTGGGATCGGTAGGAGTGAAAGTCGCATTGCAAGGGCACCTGCCTTTCGCGGCCGCTATCAAGGCGACTTATGACACCCTGAAAGCTCTGCGGGACGGCGTAGCGCCCGCTGACTTGAGCTCCCAGCTAGCTACAACGGCGCAGATCGACCAATTTACCCGCAAGGCTGACTACGCCAAATGGACGACCGACTTCCTTAGCTAGTAGCCACATACTCGATCAAGGGCACCTTGTGCCTAAAGTGTCTGAAAGAGCAGGATTAGAACCCACGGTAGAATCGACCATATACCGCTTTTCGAGACTGACATGGGTTCACCAGTGGCTGATATTGGGGTACACTAGTGCCTCGCATTGCCCTTGGTCCCACTGGTTCTGAAGCGGCCAAGGCCGGAATCAAGAAACGCATTTCAGAAGGAGCATAACCGTGAAGATTTCTATGAACCACCTTCATTTCCGCAGCGCAGACCCGGATTCAGCCGCCAAGTGGTATTGCGACAATTTCGGAGCTGAGATCACATCTGAGCGACCTCTTTCAACCACCAAGTCCATCCAGCTTGGACTGAACGGTGATCATTTGATGACTATCTCAGGCCGCGCCGAAGGAGAGGACCCCATCGCCGGGACCACCGAGCCCCGCTACGGCCTGGACCACTTTGGGTTCGAGACCGATGACCTGATGGCATTGTCTGAAAGGCTCAAAGCTAATAAGGTTAAGTTCAACTGCGAGCCCTGGACCATGCCCTCCGGCTCAATGGTTGCATTCGTAGTTGCCCCTGACGAAGTCTCTGTAGAACTGATTCAACGCCCAGCTTAAGAATCACATCTGCCGTTATTCTGGCTTTCGCCAGAATCTACTCGGTCAGGATGTTCGGCTGATTGCCGATCGCTTATCAGCGTCCTTCGACAGGTTCAAGACCAACGAAAGGGTGGCCATTCGGTCTCAAGAACTAGTCCGGGGAGATGCTGTCGAAGATGTCTTCTGGCACTGTCTCTCCGGCGGATACATCGGGTCTAGCGCGGATGTAATACTCCCGCCCCATTACCCACTCGGCTATCTCTCTGGGCACCCGGTGATAAGGCCAGCTAGGGGCCACCTGAGTCCGGTGGCACAGGATACAGGCCATCTTGGCTTCCAAGTGGTCGGAAAGGTCCAATGTCAGGTGTATCTCCTCCGGCGGGTTTCCGTGGGTCAGCTGCTCAGGTGATGGCAGCGGGAAATCTTCCCCAGCAGCGCGCAGCTTGTTGGCCCACTCCAGCCTGAATCCCTTCGGACGTGCGCTGTAGAAGAGGCGCTGCGGTGCATGGGGTTTTAAACCGTTCGTCAACTGTTCGGGGAACGCTGTCGGCTCTGATGCTAGATCAAATGCTTGGGTGGTTTGCTTGGAGATGGCGATATGATCAGGATGGCCATAGAGCCCGCCTGGCTCAAATGTCAAGACCACCTGGGGCCGAAATCCCCTTATCTCTTTCACCAATCTCTCCACCACCACATCGTCGGGAGCATTGATATATGCTTGCGGATGATTGTTGGCGTCCCACCCGGCCATGCCAGAATCCCGGTACTCCAGCAATTCGTGGCTCTCAAGCCCCAGAGCCCGAACGGCGCAGGAAAGTTCTATACGCCGGATCTCCCCGAGAGTCTCCTTGGTGGCAGAACCTTCCTGACGGATCTCTCCCTCTTCGCCTAGCGTGGTTGTCACCAGACGGACCCTCCGGCCCTCCGCCACGTTACTCGCCAGCAATCCCCCTACGGGGAAAGCCTCGTCGTCAGGGTGGGCAAAGCAAGCCAAAAGCCTCAGGTCAGCCATATCTTCGTTCCTCTTTCGTTAACTAACAGGCTACGGAGTTCCAATGTTACCTTCGCAGCCACAAGATGGAAACCTTGCAGTAGCAGGCCGTTTGACAGCCTATATAGGGGTCTCTAAAATCCTGGTTATTACGTCCCAGTAGACCTTCTCTTCCGTACTTGAAGTCGGATCCGCAACACCATCCAGCCGATTTGGAGATCACGATGTCTGAGCTGTTAGGCCTTGGTTGTTCCCACGGACCCATCATACTCACGCCGCCCGAAGCCTGGCACAAGAGCCGGGAGCGAATCTTCGGACGCAATCCCAACTTCCAAGCGCCGCCCGAGCTGGTCAACGAACTAGGGGATGACAATGGCCTAACCCAGGACCGTATAGACCAGCAGAAGGTCGTTGAAGCTTTCGGGGTTATGCGGGACCGTCTCCACGAGTGGAACCCTGACGTCGTCATGGTGATAGGTGACGACCAATCAGAGAATTTTAAGCAGGATAACCTGCCTCCCTTCTGCCTCTACACGGGAGACGAGGTGGATGGATACCCCTTCCGCAACATAGGTGGCAGCAACAATAGTTGGGATGCCGCAGCCGAGACCAAGTTCACCTTCCAGTGTCCGCAGCGCTTTTCCAAAGACATGCGTAACTTCCTGATCCGAGACGGTATCGATATGGCGACTTCGAGTGCCTTGAAGGGCTGGGATTGGGGCCTGGCTCACGCCATCATCAACCCTCTGGTTTACCTAGACCCAGAAGGGAAATTCCCTCTGCTGCCCCTCTTCGTGAATTGCTACGGGGAAGAGGCTGGCCCGGACTACCCGCCTCGGCCGACAGCCAAGCGCTGTTACGAGGTTGGGCTGTCCATACGCCGGTTCTTAGATACCAGAGCCGAGCGGGTGGCGATCGTTGCATCGTCGAGCTGGTCTCACAGTTTCCTGGCCCATAAGCACAACTGCTCGGCCATCGACTTGGAGACTGATCGGCGCTATCTGGATTTGGTTCGCCAAGGTCATGGCAGCCAACTGGCCGCGGTTACTCCCGAGGAACTACAGGACTCAGGAGACCATGAGATCTTGAACTGGATCATCGCTCTAGGAGTATTGGGCGACGTTCCAGCGGAGATAGTAGATGTTAGGGAATCGCACACCCAATTGGCATTCCGAGTGGCGGCCCTCTGGGGATAACCTAAACTTAAAGTAACAACTAGATGGCGAAAGACCCTGACGGGCCAACCCACCTCAGGAGGAAAGATGCACTACGGCCTAATCATGGAAGGCGACTACCGCTACGGGCACTCAGAAGAAGAGGCTTTTGATGAGGCCTTCGCCATGGCAGATGCCGCCGAAAACGGGGGCCTAGACGGAATTTGGCTGGCCGAACGCCATTTCGCCGCGCCTCGCGGCCCGTTGGATACGATGGGAGCCGGGATCCCGTCGATCGTCTCAGTGCCGTTGATAATGTCCGCTGCCATCGCAGCCCGGACAGAGCGCATCAGGATCGGCGCGGCAGTGAATGTTTTGCCTCTGAACCACCCCGTACGAATAGCCGAAGAGGTGGCCACGGTGGATCAAATAAGCCGGGGCAGAGTCGATTTCGGCGTGGGCCGGAGCGGGTTCGCCAGGGCTTATGAGGGATATGACATCCCCTACGGAGAAAGCCGGGACCGGTTCCAGGAAAACCTGGAGATTATCCTGGCGGCCTGGAACAATGAGCGCTTCTCTTATTCGGGCAAGTACTATGACTTGAACGATGTGTGCGTCATCCCAAAGCCTCGTCAGAAGCCCCATCCTCCCTTGAGGATTGCCGCCACTACCAAGGAGACATTTCCTCAGGTAGGCGCGGCAGGGTATCCTGTATTTGTGGGCCTGAGAGGATTGGATAGGCCTGACTTGGTCAAGCTCCTTGAAGAGTACCGAAAGGCCTGGAAAGATGCCGGGCACCCGGGCAATGGGGACGTGTACATCCGGATCCCGATCTACGTGGGTAGATCCAAACAAGAGGCTTATGACGAAGCCGAGGAAAGCACCATGCGTTCCTATCGGCGTTTAGCTCAGAACTTTAGCCTGTCGGCTGCCTCAGCCGGGACGGTCGCCTCAGAAGAGCGCGTGGTGCGGGGTGAGCGCCTTTCGGCGGTGACCTACGAGGAGTTGATCCGCGACCGGCTGGCCTATGGAAGTCCCGAAGATGTAATCAGGCTGTTGAAAGAGATCACCAAAGAGATGGGTCTTTCGGGCATAGTTGCCGAAGCTAATGTTGGTGGACTGATTCCGCGGGAGAAGGTGGCAGCGTCCATCGACCTGTTCTGTAAAGAGGTTGTTCCTGCACTTCGCTAGTTGGAAAGATCACATTAGCCATAGCGACGGGTATCGGATGCGCGCATTTCATTTGCTGCCATAGTTGCCGAAGGAATGTGGAGCTTGGTCCGTAAGGTTTGATTCGGAGCAGCGCGAGCTAAAACCCATCTCCTACGGATGTATCCTCGGCATCACGTAGTTATTGATCGCCACGGCCAGCCCATCGTCTGCCACAGAAGGGGCCACGAAGTCGGCTGCTTCCTTGACCGCTTGTGGCGCGTCGCCCATGGCGATGCTGACTCCGCATGACACAAACATCGGCAGGTCGTTGTAGCTGTCTCCGACCGCCACCATGTTGCCAGGGTCGATGCCCAGGGTTTGACCGACCCGTGACACCCCGGTAGCTTTATCGACCCCGGCCAGAGTGAAGTCCACTGCCCACAGTCCGTTATATGGCAGCACCGCTTTGGTCACAGTCATCTGGTCGTGGTCTCTAAAGTGACTGGCCAAGGTATCGGCTGTGTCTTCATCCATGTCTAGGGCTGAGACGCGGATCAGGTGCCAATTGGGGACGTCGTCAAAGGTGCTGGCGGTCCCGTCGGCGTGGGTAGCCACGAAGGCAGCGCCCATCTCTCTGAGTTTGGTTATCACTACCTCGGCGCTGGCCGGGCCTAACGGCGCAGTCCAAGTCGAAACACCTTGGATCGGGTCAAGTATATTGGCCCCTCCGTCGCACAGTTGTGGTGTGGTCAGGCTTAACTTCCCGGCATATCGCAGCGCATCAGCCGGCTCTCTACCGGTGGCTAAGAAAACAGGTATGTGTCTTACCAAGCGGGCGATGGCCTCTTGGACTGCCCGGGATATCTTTTCATCCGGGCCAATGACAGTGCCGTCTAGGTCCAGGGCTGCTGCCAGGATAGAAGAACTGTTGAGCATCACGTCCTTGTGCGCCGGTATTAGTAGGGTGATTCTACATGACTGTGATTCGGACTAACGAAAAAGAAAGGCCCCCGGGATGTCCGGAGGCCTCTTGGTCCATGCTTTGTTGAGAATGTGGTCTATTTGAAGACCAACTCTGTGTTCTTGCGCTCTGGACTACGCATAAGAGCTAGGCCTTCAGCCGGGTCTTCTTGTGAGTTGCAGTACAACTCGATCCCGTTGCCTTCCGGGTCTTTGATGTAGATGCTGCGAGTCATGCCGTGGTCGGTGGTTCGCAGTTCGGAATCCTCGAAGTACGACTGGAGCTTGTGGTAGTACTCAGTGAGCTCTTCAAAGTCGGCGACTTCTATGGCCATGTGGTTCAGGCCGACATCGCCGTCGGCGGTATCGGCTGCGCCTTCAGGAGCCTGGAAGATGGCCAGGTCGTGGTGCATCTCACCCGCGGTCAGGAAGGTGCCGAAGCCTGGGCGCTCAAGAGCGATATCAAATCCGATGACATCGGTGTAGAACTTAGTGGCTGCGTCAAGGTCTTTGGCGTTGATGACCAGATGGCCGATTCTCGTGGGTTTAGGCATATCAGTCCTCCTATATCTGCCCGGAAACCAGGCTACTGTAGATGGGGTCTTGCGTTACTATATTGGCAATTGTTGTTCGTAATACTATACCTTTTTGCCACTCATATTCCAAGGGGTTAGTCGGTATTACCCTTCACGCTCTAGGAACTGCTGAACCCGGTCCATCGCAGCGGTCTTATTGTAGCCCTGGTAGAGTAGCATGGTGTTTCGCACTGGGTCTCCGCCGAAGAAACGTTCGTAGAGCGTTTGCCGACCGCCAAACGCGCTGCAGGCTACGTCCCAGGCTAGGTGGAATAACCTCACCCGATCTCGCGCATCCGTGGAATCCGTAGCCAGGTACTTCTCCAGTTCAGGCGCTATCTCTGCGGTAAAGTCGGCTTCAGACGGTAAACCCATCAGGCTGCTGGAGCCGAGGAGTTGTACTATCGCGGCCATCTGAGGGTACATGGTCCCAGAGAACATAGCCCTGGCAGCGGTCAAAGGTCCGAATGCCGGGCACATCACTCCCCATTCGTTCAGCTTTGCGTCGGCTTCGGCGGCGCGCACGCAGGCTTTCATCATCTCCAGATTGACTATGATCTCACCGATCCGCTCTTGAACATGGGGCACCTGTGTTGATCCCAAGGTCTCGGCCATGAGGGAGGTTAGTCCCAGCAGGAATTCTGTCTTGACTACCGTGCGGTTGACCACCTGGTGCCCGGTATGCGAGGTGGACTGCGTTGCCGCAGCGAAGTTGTTGCAGAGGTCCACGTCTCCCAGCAGAAACACCCGCTCCCAGGGTACGAAGACGTTGTCGAAAAAGACCAGAGCGTCCATCTCCTCGAACCTCGAACCCAGAGGATGGTCGAAATTGGATCGGCTCATGTCGAGACTTTCCCTGCATATGAATTTCATACCTGGAGTGGCGCAGGGCAGAGCGAATGAGAACGCCTGTTTTTTGGCTTCTTCGCCTAGCAGATGGGTGCGGGTTGGATAGACGGCTATCTCATCTGATATTGGGCCTAGTGTAGCCAATATGCGGCTGCCGTGCACCAGTATTCCGGAATCGGTCTCTTTCACCACGGTTAACGCAACTTGGTCTTCAAGCTTGTCTAGCACCGAAGGGTTACGGCTGCGTTGCAGGTTCACCAAAGTGTGGGTCAGAGTCAGGTCGTTCTCCCGGATGTACTCGTGGTAACGCAGTACATTGTCTTTGGAGTCGCAGCGGTTGGCCGAGAAGTATTCGGCCGAGCCGGCCCAGCCTGAGATTGCGCAGTTCAAGAAATCCGGGGTCCGGGCCATCATGCCACAGCTCTCCCACGCCCAGGCGGTCATCATATCCCTGCGTTTCACCAAGTCATTTATGGTTTTGGGAACGATGAACGACAGCCCGACAGGATCGCCCGATGTGGGAGACTCGAACGTCATGGCGTTCTTAGCGTTTGGGTTGTGCTGTAGGTCGTAGAGGCTGGCCAGAGAGCGCACGCCGTTTTGGAAGGCCGGATGGGTCGTAACATCCTCGACCTTCTCGCCACCGATCCAGACTTCTGCAGGATTCTCAGACAGTTTATCGATGTATTGCTGCCCTGAGCGAGCAGGCATGGAACAATCTCCAAATCGGCCATCTTAACGGCCTGATTCCAAGTTGAGGCGAGTGTAGCAGTGGCCCTATGAGGTGTCAAAACGTTTGGGAACGCAATCCATTTCATCAGAACGGCAAGCGCACTGGCACCTACTCGAGTATCGATTCCCTATTGGTTGTGGTATGTTACCGCCGTAATATCGGCCTCGTGATGGCCAGGGTCTAATGTGTTTGTGATAAGACCCATTAGACAGTAGTAGGAGGAATGCATGAAAGGTCGCGTTGTTGTCTGCAAGGAATACGGCAAACCCTTTGTTATCGAAGAATACGACGTGCCTGAGCCCGCTCCCGGCGCAGTCATACTCCGCATGACTCAAGCTGGCGTCTGCGGTTCAGACCTGCACACCTGGCGAGGTGACCAGAACAATCGTGACCTGCCTCTGCCGCCCACCGGCCGAGCCATGGGCCATGAGGGCACAGGCGTCATTGAGATTCTTGGAGAAGGCGTCGAGACAGACTCCGCTGGAGCTCCTATTAAGAAGGGAGACCGTGTCATCTACGCCGCCGTCTTCCCCTGCTACCACTGCCGCCAGTGCTTAAAGGGCAACACCAACTGGTGCATGAACCGTAACTATCCTGCCGCTGGAGTCTGGCCCTATTTCGTGGCGACCTACTCGGATTACCTCTATTTGCCAGATCGCCATCCCTTCTTCAAGGTGCCCGACGAGTTGGACGACAATATCTTGGGGCCGGTGAACTGCGCTATGGGCACTGTCACCACTGGACTAATCAGGGCCCAAGCCGGTGAGGGTGACTATGTGGTGATCCAGGGAGCCGGCGGACTAGGCATCCATGCCACTGCCATGGCCAAAGAAATGGGCGCAGACCGGGTGATCGTCATGGATCGCCTTGAGAACCGCCTGGAACTCGCGGAGCAATTCGGTGCCGATTACACCATAAATATCGAGGAATTCAATACGCCCGAGACCAGACTTAGCCGGGTTAGGGAACTGACCGACGGCCGCGGTGCCGACGTGGTCATGGAATTGGTGGGCAGGGCCGAACTGCTGGCTGAAGGCATCGACATGCTCAGCAATGGCGGTACGTTCGTCGAGATTGGCGACATCGTCCGAGGCAAAGAGGTGTCTATAGACCCATCTAAGTTGCTTACCGGCAAGAACATCGTCGGCTCTCTGATGTACAAGCCGGAGCTGCTACCCAGACTGCTTAACTTCCTTGTTAGAAAGCAAGAATCGTTGCCATTCGAAAAGATAGTCTCGCATACCTTCCCGCTGGCCGAGGTTAACGACGCGTTTGCTCAGGCGGAATGGGACCAGAGCCAGACACCCATCACCAGGGCGATGCTCGTTCCGTAAGTCTTGTATTCGGTTTAATTAATAGAAAATCCGAGAGGATGGTGATGGGGGCAAAGGACAAACAGCTGCCGGTCCTGATTCAGCCAAGGGAGGAACTGGTAGAAGCAGCCAGAAAGGCAGCCGTTCGAATCGCCGGGCGTGCGTCTGGAGCCGACCGGGAACGACGGGTACCTATGGAGAATATTCAGGACCTCCATGAGGCTGGACTTCTGACCGTCGTCATACCCCGCGACCTGGGTGGCACTGAGGCTGACTTGGTGACCCAGGTGGCCATCTATGAATTGATCGGCGGCGCTTGCGCATCCACTGCGTGGGTCATGGGGAACCACTCGGTTTTCTGCACCAGAGCTATGGGTATGATGGGCAAGGACTCCGATTTCCTGATCAGAGACGTAGTGGACAACGGCGCGTTGATCTCCCACGCAGCTATCCCTGGTGGCGACACCAAGCCTGCCTCTGGTGGGTTTATAGCTTCTGGACGGTGGCCATTCGTCAGTGGATCCAATATCTCCACCTGGATGTTCCTTAGCACGATGGTTGAGGGCGAAAACCGCTTCATGATCGTGCCCACCAGCCAGCCGGGGCTGATTATAGAGCCTACCTGGCAGGCGATGGCCGCACGTGGCTCCATGACCAATGACGTACTTCTGGACAAAGTGTTTGTCTCTGAGGACATGGCCCCTATCGCTAGACGCCCTGCTCCACATGAACCATGGCTTCCCAACGGCCCGGCGGCGCTCAAGGTGCCAACCAAGGCCAGGGTCTGGATGTCCGGCATGATGCTGGGCGTAGCCCAGGCCGCTTTAGATGACACTATAGAGTTTGGTAAAGCACGGAGCATGACAGTTGGCGGCGGCTCCCGGAGCAGCATGCCTGGGAATCAGTTCGCCGTGGCTGATGCTGCAATGGGCATCGAGGCAGGCCGCGCGTTTCTTGTCCAAGAAGCAAGGTCCATCACGACCAAATCCATAGTCGGCGAAGACTTCATCCCCGAAGATGCTGCTCGCATGGAGATGGCCGGGCTCGTTGCTAGGGAAAACGCCCAGAAAGCCGTTGACCGGCTCTTTAGCATTCGCGGCGCCAATGGCCTCTTCGAGTCAGGAACATTCGAGAGATACTACCGAGATGTCCGCATGGGTACTCTCCACGCTGTAACCGCCCCCGATCTGGTGCGTGAAGAGGTTGGCAAGCATATATTTGGTATTCCGTCGGACGTACAACCGCGCTGGGCGTGATTACTTAAGTACTAAGGAATAAAAAAACCTCGCCCTAGGAATGGGACGAGGCCTTTTTATTATCAGGTCCAAAAAAAGCGAAAATTCGTTTGTGGCGGTGGTGTTTAGTCAGAAGAGGGTAGCTTCCGTGGCTCTTGTAACTCCATATCCGTCTCGCAGCAAATTATCTCGCCATCGCCGCTCTTAGTGCAGAGCACACTGCTGCCGCATTTTTCACATGTGTAACGTTTGCCAAGTTGGTTGGCCATTCGGCGGTCCTCCGTGAAGGATTATGGGGTTGGTTCTGTCTGACTCGCTTACTTGAGTTCCATGGGGGTCTGGCAACAGGAGATGGAGCCGTCGCCGCCTTTGGTCACGATGAACTCGGAACCGCACTTCCCACATACGTAGCGTTTGCCGGTCTGATTAGCCAAATGCTCAGCTCCGCCGTTGATAGAAATTTTTGACGCCTGCAGGCTCGCGCTAATTATAGACAAGCCAGGTATGGGATTCAACTTGACCGGGTCGGTTGATAAGCGAGTCCGAGGTGAGTTTCTATGCGGACTCTGTCGGTTCTGCGTCGTCGATGAATCGCACTAGGAAGGTTGCCTCGCCCAATGGGATGCCATCGAAGAGGATGGCGGCCGAGTGTATTCCAGGCTTCTGAACCGGAATCCGGAATGTCTTGATCCAGCGTTGGAAAAGAATACCCTCTTCCCATTCCACCTTCTGGGCTGGGGGTGTCTCAAGAGGGATGCCAGGGGTCTTCAAAGTGACGAACAGATAGTGATCACCGGGGTCGGCGCCGCCGATACAGAAAGCCAGGTTGTAGTCGACAGTAGCGATTACCGGGTTCTCGGATTCAGATGACTCTTCCGGCTCGGGTAGGTCCAACAGGTCAACGATTCCATTAAGTGTCAATTCACCGTTGTCCGTCTCCGTCGTGTCTCGGCAAAATAGTGCGTATTTGAGAACGGGGCCCCCGGATTCCTGGGTCAAATCTGAGTCTCCCATCGCCGTCAGGCGTGATAATTCCGAACGACCAATTCTAGCATGGCTCATGATTACGTAATACGTAAACCCCAGGTACTTTACCTGGCCCATTGCCAACTGCAGACAATATTGAGAAACTAGCCGCGTAATATTCACCCTGGGGGTAATCATTGTGGCATCAGCACAAGAGAATCAGCTAGATCAAGCGAAGTTCAATCAAGGTATGACCACCCAGCAATATATCGATCAGATTAAGGTCAACAAAGACCCGTTTGTGGAGATATATCAGACGGTTAAAATTCCGGATGATTCCTTGAACATATTCAACAGACTGAGTGAACCGTTGAACCTGGCTGTGTTCACCGCCGACTGGTGCGGTGACGCCATGAGCACCACTCCCGTGATCCTGAAGTTGGCAGACAGCACTCCCAATATCTTCCTCCAGGTCTTCAACCGGGATGATGAACTCGAATTGAGCAACAGCCTGATTCCCGAACACCGGGCTGGCACCGTGCCAATTTTTGTGGTCATGGATAAAGACATGCAACAGATGGTCCGGTTCATCGAGACCGCCAACACCCTGGTCCCGGAGATAGATGCAATGGACGCTGCCATCGATCAGGAAGTAGAGGGGATTGACGAAGGAGAAGCGCGGCAGGTCAAGCGTGGACGGCGCACTTCCTACCGGGTGGAGCGTGCCCAGGCTTGGGGTGAAGTTATTCTGAAAGAATTTGGGGGTTTAGTGTCGGATGCCTTGGGTGGTGGCGACTTACCCTTTGAAGGCGGAACAAAATGGCCGCCCGAAGATTAGTGTTTACAACTAACCTTTACCTCTGGAAAACATTCCTGAGAGGATGGTGATGGCTGAAGACCTGATTACGATGGAAGATATGGCGGCGATTTTTGAGGTGACCGATGCACTGGGTATACACCGGGAGTCCGTGCGAGTCGAACTCAATAAAGAAGATCCAGGCTCCATCCAAAGGGTGGCCGACGGGATGGTCGAAATTACACTCCCGGTCAACGAGAGCGCTGAGATATTCTGTAAAAAGCTACGTATCGACCTCGAAGCCATGGGGTTCGAACCGGCCGACTCTGCACTCGGCTATGACGAAGACGAAGACGAATAACCGCCTCTGATCGTTTTGAACTGATCCGGCAGCCCCGTTTTTAGTAGCCGGCTTCTCGCCATTCGAATGCCAGGTTAGCGTAACGGACGAATACCGCTCCGCCAGGGGCGGCCATGGGGCCGTTGGCAGCCAATAAGGCTATGGTGTGCTGCTCACCCGGCTGGGCTTCTTCTGACAACACAACCCGTTGGGGAACGTTGAAGCCTTGGATGGCTCCCCGGTGCCGGTCGCACTCTCCGTCGAGCCATAATTCTCCGTAGTCGTCGATGCACGTTTCAAACTGGACACGGACACCGGTCGTGGGGTGCCCGTCTACCGTCTCTGGCAGGGTCACTTTGGTCCGGTACCAAACGAAAGAAAATCCTCGGGTAATCCATTTGGCTAGGTCTGAGCACACTTCCCAGCTCGAGTCGTCATAGTCGGGCAGACGGGCCGGTGACCCTTCGAGTTGCGATACTAAGCCCTCGTTGGGCTCACCTGGCACCAGCCCCTGGGCGAACTTCCACTGTCCCTTCACGGCTGTCAGGCCAGAACCGGTGTTGAGGTCGATGACTGCTCGAGGCATAATCCATCTCCTGTGTTGCTTTATTCGTGACTAGATACCAACTATCTTGATGCTGGAATGGACCTTGTAGATTCGGTTGATATTGACCAGCAGTGGGGTTATCTGTTCCACGTATTTTGCGTTGGCCAGGCTGCCGCCATCCACGCCTCGCAAGTCCTTGATCTGGTCTGCTAATTCCATCACCAGTTTTTTTGCGTCCGAGTGGTCAGAGCAGACAACTACGTCCCCGTCCATGGTCACGTTGGGGTCAAGGAGTTCTTCGGCGCTGGCATTCTGGAACGCGGCAACCACCTGGGATTCGGGCAGCATATCTTGTGCTTCCTGGGCTGCGGAACCGGCTTCTACTTCCACGGCGCTGGCGCCTTTGCCTCGCTCGAACTTCATGGGAGCGATGACGCTGACTACAATCTTTCCCTTTAGCGCCGGTCCCAAGTCCTCCAGCACCGGCCGTTGGCCTTCGTAGGGAAATGCCAAGAAGACCACGTCTGCTTGTAACACGGCGCCGGAGTTGTCCGAACCTCGAATATCTACATCGGGAGCCAATTGAGACAATTCCTGAGCTGCCCCAGCTCCCCTGGCGGCGTCTCTGGACCCAATAATGGGAGTTTCTCCAGCCATGGCCAACCGCAACGCCAAACCCTTGCCTTCCGGTCCAGTGCCCCCCAAGATCGCCAGCATAAGCCCTCCTTCGGCCATTTTGGTGTAATCGACAATAGTTGTGCGGCAATACTATAGCCTGAACCTGTCGGCCTGGGAAGGTCTCTGGTGACGACGTGCGGGTGCAGAGAATCGAGCCTAGAATCTGCAGCATCATCTAATATAACCGTTGTTCTCTGGCCGGCATACCGCTGGAGTCGCTGCGGGCCTGATGGGCCCAACAGGGATTTCTCCTTGTGTTCCCAGGCAGGCTCGGCGATAATGGGGCCGATATCCCGCCAGGGCTATTTTACGTCTGCGTCAAATATTTGGAGGCTAAATAATGGATGAGGATGCAAAGAAGACAGCTTTGCGCATGATTCCCTACGGCATGTACGTTCTGACCAGCAAGAGCCAAGATGGCCAAGAAGTGAGCGCCGCTACGGTTAACTGGCTGACTCAGACATCTTTCGCACCTCCGCTGGTGGCGGTTGGTGTGAAAGGCGATTCCGGTGCCCATGCGCATATCACCGACACCGGCGTCTTTGCCGTGAACGTGATAGGAAAGGATCAACTAGACACAGCATTCACGTTCTTCAAATCACTTGAACGCGAAGGAGATTCCATCGGAGGGCAGGCCTTTGTGGCCGGTCCGGAGACTGGATGCGCTCTGCTGACGGCCTCACCTGCGTGGTGGGAGTGCAAGGTTGTTGGCCAACTTGACCAGGGCGACCACACGCTGTTCTTGGGCGAGGTCTTGGAAGCGGGAACGCGCGCCGAGGACCAGACGATTTTGATGCGCGACCACAACCTGAACTATGGCGGCTAGTCCATCTTGCTTGATAAGTAGACCGCTACAAAAACTTAGATAGAAAACAATCCGACATGGAGGCTCCCAACCGATGGTAGACCTGAGACGTGCGGCCGCGATTGTCGGCGTGCACGAACACATCACCCGGTACGCGCCGGATAAGAGCGAAGCGCAGATCCAGGGCGAAAGCATCATCAAAGCCTTAGAAGATGCCGGTCTTGAGAAGAAGGATGTAGACGGTCTGTTCTGCGCTTCTATGTCGGTCCGCAGTAGCGGACTGAACCTGGCTGACTACCTGAATATGTATCCCAAGATGGTGGACAATACCACTGTAGGCGGTGGTTCTTTCGAGTTCCATCTCTCCCATGCACTGAATGCCATCTACGCTGGTCGTATCAACTGCGCCGTTATCACCTATGCCACCCAAGCCCGATCTGGAGGAGTGTCGGTGGGCACGGGCGGCATCAGTCGTCAGGGCCATCCTCGGCTGGATCCTTCTCCTGACAGCTTTGAAGAGCTGTACGGGCTGACCACAGTAGGCCTCTACGCTATGATCGCCCAGCGGCACATGCACCTTTACGGCACGACCTCTGAGCAGTTGGCCGAGATTGCCGTGACCATGCGTCGGCATGCCGGGTTGAACCCGGAGGCGCTGTTCCGTGACCCTATCACCGTGGATGATGTTATGCGATCTCCGGTGGTTTCAACACCGCTTCACCGCAACGACTGCTGTGTCATCACTGACGGTGGCGGTGCGGTGGTGGTGGCGTCTCCAGAATTGGCCCGTAACTGTAAGCAGAAGCCGGTCTGGATTCTGGGTGCTGGTGAAGCAGTGGCCCACCAGGGCGCTGGCAAGCGGGATTTGATGTACATCGCCGCCAAGCAGAGCCACGTCCCGGCCTTCGAAATGGCCCAAGTCACTCAGAAAGACATCGATATGGCCATGATTTATGACTCTTTCACCATCACGGTGTTGGAGACCCTAGAAGACCTTGGATTCTGTGAGAAGGGTGAGGGTGGTCAGTTCGTTCTCAACGGACGTATAGGTTTGGGCGGTGAGCTTCCCATCAACACCGACGGTGGTGGTCTATCGTCAAACCACCCAGGCATGCGTGGCCTTTTCCTTCTGCTGGAAGCGACCCGGCAGCTCAGGGGACAGTTCGATGGAACCGAACGTCAGGTGCCCGATTGCAAGATAGCTCTGTGCCACGGCACTGGTGGAGCCTTGGGCTCACGCCACAGCGGCGGCACAGTCATACTGGCGAGGGATTAGATAATGACCACCTCATGGAACAAACCCCTGCCTACAATCATTGGCGAGACCAAGACCTTCTGGGATATGTGCCGTCGCGGAGTCTTGCTGATTCAGAAATGCGAGAGCTGTAACGAGTACCAGTGGTACCCTCGCGGCATCTGCGCCAACTGCTGGTCCAGCGAGATCAAATGGACGCCGTCATCTGGGCGAGGCACGGTCTGGACATACACCGTCACCAACCAGAACCGCACCCAAGGTTTCGACACCGGCCCCTACGTGCTGGCTCTCGTGGAACTAGATGAGGGAG
>CAJWGH010000006.1 GCA_913031095.1 uncultured Chloroflexota bacterium
AACTTCAGTTGCAGCGGGCTCCATACGTTGGGGGGCCGTTGATCCCATGAACGAATAATGCCAATCCGCGACAGACCCGATTTCTTCCAACCCGGTAAGAGCCCTAAGGTGATCTAAGGGAAAGCAAACATTTACATCCTGCTGGTAAGCACTGCGATCAAAGTTCGTGCTCGAGTGTGTCATCGCCAGGTCTTTATAGTCGATATCGCCTGGTACGACGCGGTAATCCCCTTCATGACCTGCGAATGGCCGGTCATCGAATCGATGAATCGCAGCCGTCGTTACGATCGCAACCCTTGCATCTTTCAGCTTTGGGGCTTGAACCCAAGGAGTCTGTTCGAAGGGTGCAGAATACCTTCCATTCAACCGCTCTTTCAGAGTTGCCTGTTCATTCGGATGTATATCTTCCCAACGGACCATTGTTATGCCTTGCGATTGAGCATGATGTCGGTGAACTCAACGCGGAGAGTGTACACCAAATAAATGCCGCCACCACTTTGTTCGTGGAGCAGTTCCTGGGCCGGAAATTTGTGTGCAGGCAACCCCATTGGCTATAGTGTGACGACTTGATCTTAGGAGAACGCGCACCATGGCAGACAAGATTCGCCTGGGATTTGTGGGAGCTAACGTCAACTCGACCTGGTCCTCGCAGTCGCACTATCCGGCTTTATTAGCTAGTCCCGACGTCGAGCTTACAGCGGTTTGCACCTCTAGACCTGAGAGCGCGGAAGAGGCGCGCCAAGTATTCGGAGCAAAGCTCGCTTTCCACGACTTCAGAGAGATGGTTGTTTCCTCGGAGATTGACGCGGTGGCCGTGGTCGTGCGTGTACCGTTGCACTACGACCCGACTAAGGTTGCTATTGAAGCCGGAAAGCACGTTTATACCGAGTGGCCTTTGGGCCGGACTACCGCCGAAGCCGAAGAACTGGCGAAACTAGCCAATGCGAAAGGAATCCAGACGGCTGTTGGTCTGCAATCTCGAGTCAGCCCGGCATTGCTTTACATCAAGGACCTGATTGACAGCGGGTATGTGGGCGAAGTGCTGTCCTGCCACGTCACGACGATGCGCGATGGTGCTTTACAGCGCCCTTCTAGCCGAAATTGGAACCTCGATATCAGCCAAGGCGCCAACACTCTGACCATCGCTAACGGCCACGTTATTGATGCCTTGCGCATGGTGTTGGGTGATTTCAAGCGAGTGGCTTGCATGGTGACGACTCAGATCAATCCAATCTACGAGACCGATACCGAGAAATCAGTAGAACCTTCGTCCCCGGACAACGTGCGGGTCTCCGGCCAGTTGGAGCGCGGTGCAGCGGTGTCGGTACACGTTGGGGCGGTCCCTTGGGCTGGGACTGGGTATCGGATGGAGATCTATGGGCGGGAAGGTACACTGGTCACCACTGGGAGCGTGTCCTCTCAACGTGGGGAGATGTTGCGTGTGCAAGGTGCACAAGGCAGCCAAGAGCTGATGGACCTGACCATACCCGATCGCTTCGTGTATGTCCCTGACGACTTCCCTCAAGGCGACCCTTTCAATGTCGGACAGATGTATGCCCTCTTCGCCGAAGCCATCCGTACCGGGCAGAACCGCCTTCCGACATTCGACGACGCGGTTGATCTTCACCGCTTTCTTGATACGATCAAGCGGGCGTCGGATACGGGCCAAGAGCAACTTGTCTCCTGAATAGGGGCATCGCCAAGACGGAAGTCGATCAGTGTCTCAGCAAATTGGCCCGGTGGATGACTTTCATTTAGATCAAGATGTTTTACTAGATATAAATCCCTAGGCCGCGGGTGTCCACTAGCCGCTACGACCGCCATCAGGAGATGCTGAACAAGTGGTCCTGGCGGAAGACTAGGTCCTTCAGAGGGTTTGAGTGGCCCAACACCAATCCCGCAGAAGCGGGCTAGGAGTGATGGGCTCAAACCAGCACATATCCTGGCCATCGATTCTAATGCCCAGATACACCCAAAAGCTTCACCTTCCAATTCCTACCGCTTCTACTGATTAACAGAACTGCTTCTTTCCCTGTATAATCCTTAGCCGATTGAAACCGCTAAGGCCCGATCAGCGGATGGTTTTTCTCTGAATACGAACACTCCGGAGTATATCTGTGACTTTTTCGCTGCTCAAAGGTCTACGCGTAGTGGAACTGGGAGAGTCGGTATCTGCCCCCTACTGCACCAAACTCCTGGCCGACATGGGGGCCGAAGTTGTGAAGATAGAACGGCCCGGTGTAGGAGACCAGGCCCGGGAATACGGACCGTTCCTCAATGATCAGCCCCACCACGAACGAAGCGGCTTGTTTCTCTACCTAAACTCCAACAAACAGGGGATCACCCTGGACCTGGATACGCCTACTGGTCAGGAGATACTAGGCGAATTGTTGGCCAAGTCGCAGGTATTCGTCCACAACCTGCACCCCACTGAAATGGACCGACTGGAGGTTGACTACGAGGCCCTTCGGACTCACAACGACCAGCTCGTCATGGCGTCGATAACCCCCTTTGGATTGACCGGACCGTACCGCAATTACAAAGCCTATGACATAAACTTGGCCGCCGCCGGGGGTATTTGTGAAGGTCTTGGCAGCCCCGACAAAGAACCGTTGACCTTCGGCACCCCAGAAGTCGGATACTTTGCTGCCATGGCAGCGGCGTCTTCTGTCGTCATAGCCTTATTGGCGGGCCAAGGACAGCACATCGATATCGCAGAAGTAGAGTCCATGGCTGGCATCTACAACGGCCCTGAAGCGCTGATGGCTGTCTACCAGTGGCGCATGACCAGGAGGACCGGCCACCATGCTCTGGACTTCCCTTACCCTAACTGTATCCTTAGGTGTAAGGACGGTTACATCTTTGTCGGCTCTCCGGAAGGGAGGCAGTGGCGCGCATTGCTAGAGGTGATGGGCGGGCCTGAATGGGCTAAAGAGGGCCGTTTCCGGAACCGGACGGCTATGAACAATGAACACGCCGACGAGGTCGACGGGTACATGGAAGAGTGGCTGTTACAGCATACCAAGGCGGAACTCCTGGTCCTAGCGCTCGAGCACCGCATCCCTCTTGCCCCAGTGCGTGATTTCAAAGAGGTCCGGAACGACGAGAGTCTGGCTGACCAATTCGCGGCCATCTATCGTCCTGATACCGGGCCGGTCTCCTTCGCTGGGCCGCCATACAGCCTTTATCCCCAAGAAACAACTCCACCTAGCCCTGCTCCTCTGCTGGGGCAGCACAACTCTGATATCTACTGCGACCGGTTGGGCTATTCCAAAGAGGAACTCGTCAAGCTCTATCAGACAGGAATAATTTAAGCGATGAGTCAAAACAACCCAAACCTAATAGCCGGCCCGCTCGAAAGATATCGTGTATTGGATTTCGGATGGGTTTTGGCAGGAGCGCTGCCCGGCATGATTCTGGCTGACATGGGCGCGGAGGTCATCAAGGTTGAGACCCGACAGCGCATGGACTACATGCGCTTGGGGCGACCCATAATAGGCGACGAACCAGACCCAGAACAGCATCCTTTGTTCCATAACGTGAACCGTGGAAAACTCAGCATAGCCGTGAACACCACCAAACCAGAAGCTATCGATCTGATCAAAGGGCTGGTGTCCCACTGTGACGTGGTGGTGGAGAATTTCTCCCCGGGGGTAATGGACCGCCTGGGTTTGGGTTATGACGTCCTCTCTGGCATCAAATCAGACATTATCATGGCATCTATATCTTCCAATGGACAGACGGGGCCACTACGTGACCTACGCGCTTATGCCCCGTCCATCGGGGCGTTATCCGGCCTTGACAGCACCATGGGCTACGAAGGAGAAAGGCCACTGGGATTGAAACACGCTTATGCGGATATTGCGGGGGCACTCCATTCGGTCTTCGCTATCGTGTCGGCCCTGCATCAGAGAGAGCGAACCCGCCAGGGCCAATACATCGACGTTTCTATGCTCCGGGCGACAGTCGCAACGATGGGCGTAGGCCTGATGGAATACGAATTGACGGGCAATGTAATGGCCCCCAAAGGCAACTACGATCCAGTGATGGCGCCTTATGGCAACTACCCGAGCCAGGGCGATGACGCCTGGGTGTCAATCGCCGTCCGCACTGAAGAGGAATGGCAGGGTCTCAAGACGGCTATGGGCAAACCGGCTTGGTGCGAGGAAACTCCATTTGAAAGCCGGTATTCCCGTCAGGAGAACCGCCGGGAACTGGACGAAAATCTGGCAACATGGACCCGGGCACGGACCGCTGAGGATATAACGGAGCAACTTCAAGCCAATGGAGTTGCTGCGCTCCCGGTGATGGGTGCGGAGGACCGTCTGTTCAACCCACACTTCAAAGACAGGGGCCTTTATTCGGATATAGAACACCCTTCATTGGGGACCGAACCCATCTACAACATTATGTGGAACCTGGAACAAACACCACCCTCCATCAGGAGGCATGCACCATTGTTAGGGGAGCACAACCAGCAGATATTCGGAGGCCTTCTGGGTATGGGAAAAGAGGATGTCGCACGACTGGAAGAAGACCAGGTTCTCTGGTAACGTACCATGCAATTGTCAACTCATAGCTGATACGTTCGAGGTAGAAATGGCACAACAAGATGAACAAGAACGGGTCACTCAGACCTTACCGGAGGTAGAGGGGATCACGCCCAAGATGATCTCCGATGCGAAGGCGATGATTGGGACCCGCCTTCGCACCGAGAACTTCATCCGGGACGCGTCTATGGGAGCCATGCTCAACTTTGTGAATGGCATAGGCGACAGTAACCCGATATTCCGCGACCAAGAGTACGCTTCCTATTCGAAATACGGGTCCGTCATCGGTCACCCTTGCGCGCCCTTCATGAGGCACTGGTCCGGCCGGACTCGTTGGGGCCTCCCCGGTATCCACGGTTTCTTCGCTGGTACTGACTGGGAATTCTTCCGGCATCTCCGCCCCGGCGACGCCATCAACGCCATAGAACGAGTGCTGGACGTCCAGGAGAAGCACAGCGAATACTCGGGCACATTAGTGATCCAGTTCGTAGAGACGATCTACACCAACCAACGCGACGATATGATTGCCAGGGTTGTTGGATGGTGCACCCGGCATCAGCGCCGTGCCGCCCGCGAACAGGCCAAGTATTCTGAAGTTCCCAAGCGCCACGAGTACACACCACAAGAGCTGGAGGAGATTGACGAACTGGTCCTCAACGAAAAGGCTAGGGGAGGCATTACCCGGTATTACGAAGACACTCATATCGGCGACGATATAGACACGGTCCTCCGCGGGCCACTTTCACTGCAAGATATGACCGCGTTCTTAGTTGGTACCGGACGTTCGAGTGCCCATGGAGTACTGCTCCGCGAGGCCCTGCGCCATCCGAACCACTTCTTCCGTAATCCGGAGGCCGGCGGCGGTCTTGAGTATACTGGAATCGGTCACTTGAGAGATTCTGTAGCCGAGGCTGTGGGTGTGCCTGGTGCCTACGATTATGGCCCCCAGAGAGTATCCTGGATGGGAACATTGGTCACCAACTGGATGGGAGATGACGCGTTCATCAAGCGGCTTCGCGTGGAATGCCGCCGTTTCAACGTCTATGGAGATACTCAGTACCTGAAGGGAAAAGTTGTCGGCAAGCACATCGACAATGGTTCCCCGCTGGTCGACCTAGAGATCTGGGCCGAGAACCAACGGGGTGAGATAACTGCGCCCGGACAGGCCACCGTGTTGCTGCCATCCCGCGACCCACGCGTGCCTTGGTTCACCGACGGTAGCGAACTCCAACTACGCTCGGTTGGGCATAGTGAGGGCATGCCGCCTATCCTTCCCCAGTGAGCTAAGCAAAATCCGGCAAAGCCCGGACGTCGAATTTAGACATATATGAGTACGCTTGAAAACGTTGCCCCCACGGCTTTGGGTGGACTGAAAGTGCTGGAGATATCTAGCATGGTGTCCGCCCCATTCTGTGGCAAACTACTGGCCTCTTTGGGGGCTGAGGTTATCAAGATAGAGTCGCCGAAGATCGGAGACCCTTCTCGGCGTAGAGGGCCGTTCCCAGATGATGTGCCCCATCTCGAACGGAGCGGGATGTTCCTCTATCTGAATACCGGGAAGAAGTCGATTACACTGAATTTGGACGACCAACAAGGGCGGATTATCCTCTGGGAACTGACCACGAGAGTAGATGTCTTAGTCCATGATCTTGCTCCGTCGCGAGCTACCGAGTTGGGCATCGGACAGGAACGATTGGCCGAAGAACTTCCGGATCTCATAGCCGGGGCGATCACGCCATATGGAAGCACCGGTCCGTATTCGGAATACCGGGCCAACGACGTCAACATCTTTCACGCTGGAGGAGAGGGCAATCTGCTCCCCAATGGACTGGCTCTAGACGTTTTCCCTGACAGGGCCCCACTCGCTGCCGGCAGCAATATGGGCTCTTATCAGGGCGGCCTTTCCGCTGCAGTAGGTCTCTGCGGGGCCATATACGCCAAGTGGGGCGGGTCTCCCGGTCAATTCGTTGACTGCTCGACGCAAGAAGCCGAATTGACCATCGGCTACATGCCTCTTCAAAGATTGGAATCTGAGGGTGTAGAAGAAGACCGCTTTACCCGGTTTTTCCGTGTAGGTGGCGTCATGCCTACCAAGGATGGCCATATTGAGCTCCTGACATTGGAGCCAAGGCAATGGGAGAACCTGGGACATTTTCTCGGCGACCCAGATTGGGCTTCCCCGGAAAAATTCGCCGACCCAACGACCTACGGCGCCGAGATAAACCGGAACCTCAGGGAATGGACTGCCGATAAGACTAAAGATTGGCTCTATCACAACGGCCAGGCTGCGGGGGTCCCGTTCGCCCCGTTTTACACGCCGGGAGAGGTGTTCGAGAGCCCTCATCAACGTGAACGGGGGTTTTTCGTCTCTGTAGAACATCCTGAGGCGGGCACCTACGACTATGCCGGCCCTCCATTTCGTATGACGGAAACCCCTCCGGTCCTCGACCGGTCTCCATTACTGGGAGAGCACAACTTAGAGTTTCTACAATCCCTCGGCTACACAGCTGAAAAAATAGTTTCATTGGCCCGCTCAGGGGTGATTTAATGACCGACGTTAAAGGACCTTTATCTGGCATTCGGGTAGCGGACTTCTCGACACATGCAGCCGGGCCTTTTGCTGGACTGATGATGGCGGAGATGGGCGCGCAGGTGATCAAAGTGGAGAGCTCCGCCCGGTTGGACATCACCCGCCGGCCGCACCCCATGTATGGCAAACCTGCTCCTAGCTTTGAGCAAGTGAATGCCAATAAAATGTCAGCGACCTTGAACCTCAAAGAGCCCCGCGCTATCGAACTAGCGTTGGAGCTTGCTAAGGTATCCGACCTGGTTCTGCAAAGTTTTCGGCCAGGTGTGTTCGACCGGCTGGGCTTTGGTTATGAGGCTTTACGTAAGGCAAAGCCGGACATCATCCTAGTATCTCTATCATCCAACGGCCAGAGTGGGCCGGAGTACAATTACGCTGGCTACGCTCCTCTCTTCGCAGCGATCGGCGGTCTGGGAAACCTGACAGGATATCCAGATGGCCCTCCCGTGGAGCTTCGACACGGCATGGATCACACCGGTGGAATGTTGCTGGCATTCTCAGCGGTTGCGGCCCTATGTGCCAAACGACGCACCGAATTGGGCCAGCACGTAGACGTTTCCGTGAGAGATCTGGGTTCGTCTTTCATCGGACAATCCCTTATGGAATTCGCCATGAACGGACGCGAGACACAACGGCAAGGAAACCGTGACGAGTCTGCTGCGCCCCAGGGGGTTTACAGATGTTTGGGTGAAGATGAGTGGGTCAGCATATCCATCGGATCACAAGACGAATGGCAGGGTTTCGTCGAGGCCATGGGGACCCCAGAATGGGCCCAGGGGGATAGGTTTGGCGACGCATTCCGCCGCTGGAAGCAGCATGATGCACTAGATCATTTGATCACAGAGTGGACTGCCAAGCACTATTCCAAGGAAGTCACAGAAAAACTGCAGTCTCGAAAGGTCCCCGCATTTCCATCGCTCTCTCCGAGTCAATTAATGGTTGACCCCCACTTGGAAGCAAGAGAAGCGTTCCCGATTATTACCCATTCTGAAAAAGGTGAACTTCGGGCGGTGGTTCCTCCGTGGCGGTTTTCGGAAACACCATCGAGGATCGACACTTGGACACCAGACCTGGGTGAGCACAATATGGATGTATTCCATGGGATACTAGGCCTCTCGAAGATCGAGGTGGAGAATCTTCAGGACTCCCAGGTAATCTGGTAGGGCCGGATCACGCAGAACAGTCGTTATTCAGTGGAGCGGCACTCGGATTCTGGTAGTGATGTACCTGGCAAGCGTGGGATGTACCGTTGCCCGTTTCACCCACAACCTAATCTCTGGCGAGGATAGAAGATGCCAGTCACCAAGATGGAGATCAAATCCCGGATCCCGTTCGCTAACGGCCAGGTCTTCGGGGACGTTGGAGCTTACGAGCAATTGGACGGCGTCGTTCATTTCGCCGCCGACCCCAACCACGGAGCCAACGAGACCATCGCTGATTTGGGATTGGCTCCCCGCAATGCAGATGGGCTGGTCGAGTTTTCTTCGGACTTCCGCATACTCCTCCCTGCCGACCCTCAACTTGGGAACCGCCGGATCCTCTTTGATGTTCCCAACAGGGGAAAACCATTGGCGCTGCGGAACATAAATAGCGCACCTGAGGTAACTCCGGATGCACCAATGGATCCAGGTAATGGGTTCCTTATGCGGAAGGGCTATACCGTTGTATGGTGCGCCTGGCAGCACGACGTCCCTGATGCGCCGGGGATGCTGCGGGTTAAAGTGCCGGAAGCCGTCACGACTGATGGCCCCATTTCAGGGAAAGTGGTTGTTACTTTCCAGCTGAACGCCCCGTCTCAGGTTGAATTCCTTTCCAGCAGGAACCACCGCGCCTACAAAGCGAGCGATGTTAACGAGCAGGGCGCTGTGATGACGGAGCAAAATCATGAAGATGGACCAGAACGTATCCTACCAAGGGATCAGTGGTCATTTGCCCGCTTGGAGAACGGGACAGCGGTTCCAGATGACAGCCACGTACACCTGGCTTCAGGATTTGAACCAGGCAAGGTCTATCAAGTTATCTACACCACTACCGGCGCGCCAGTGGTGGGTCTTGGGAATCTTGCGACAAGGGACATCACGACTTTTCTGCGGTATTCATCACCAGAAAAAGGTAACCCTCTGGCCGGTCAGATAGATAACGCCTATAGCTTTGGCGTCTCCCAGAGTGGCAGGTTCTTAAGGTTGTTCCTCTACCTTGGGCTTAATCGCGACGAAGAAGGCCGCATTGCTTTTGACGGATTTATCCCTCATGTGGCGGGCGGCAAGATGGGCGAATTCAACCATAGGTTCGCCCAACCGTCGAGCCAAGCTACCCGGAGCGGCAACAGCTTGTTCCCGTTCAGTGATGTTGCCCAGGTCGACCCGGAGACCGGAATATCCGACGGGTTACTTTCTCGCCTTTCTTCGCAGGGCGAACTGCCCAAGATAATGTACACCCACACCCCGTCTGAGTACTGGGCTGGCCACGGTTCATTGATGCACACGGACATGACTGCCAACCGCGATTTGGAACCGCCAGATGAGGTGCGTATCTATGTCTTTTCAAGCACCCAGCATGCCTTGGCGACCTTTCCGCCTGCGGACAATGACGCCGACGGCTATCACGGCCAATATCCATTCAACGTTGTAGATTACCGCTCTCTCCTGCGAGCAGCCCTGGTCAACATGGACCTTTGGGTGACCACCGGAGAATCAGCACCGCCGAGTCAGCACCCGCGCCGTGATGACGGTACGGCAGTTAACCCGCAAGAGCTTTCCGAAAGTTTTGAGAAGATACCGGGAGTTAAGCTGCCGAACCCGATGCGCCGGTTCACGCGGTTAGACTTCGGCCCTGATCCCTTCGTCCCAACGAAGATTCCGGCTGAGGTCGGTAAGGTCTATCCCAACCTGGTGTCGACAGTGGACGATGACGCCAATGAACTATCGGGGATTCAACTACCCTTCATCACGGTCCCTTTGGCAACCCACATGGGTTGGAATCTCCGTCACCGGGATATCGGAGGAGCAGATCAGGTGATTGGCACCGGAGGTGCTTCGGGCGGGACATTGCGCGGCTCCACTATCCCGTTCGCCGCCACCCGAAAAGCCCGTGAAATGTCTGGCGATCCTAGATTGTCGGTCGAAGAACGGTACGAGTCCAAGGAGCAGTATCAGGAACTGGTGGAGCAAGCTGCTAGAAAGCTGGTCGCCCAGCGATACCTACTCGAAGAGGACATAGAGTCTGTGAAACGGCAAGCGACTGAGCACTACGACTTTTTCGTTGGTAGGACGTTGGAGTCTCAGGCCTTCGGCGATTAGGTCCGGGCATTAAAGGTTGAGCGAGTGCTCTTCGTAGTCCCTGAGCTTGTTATAGATCTGCAGCCGGTGGCGGTAAGACTCCAGGACGATGATTCTGTTATCGGAGTCCACGTTCACCGCTACGGGTCTGTGGAACCGCCACTCTGGCTCCATATCGGCCCGACGTCGTGCCTTGATGATCTCAGGGTTGGCGTTGATATAGGTCTGAGTCCAGGGTGAAGGCTCTTGAGCATCGCCAACCAACGCCGTGATATATCGACCCTCGGCGTCATATATCTGGACGCGGTGGTTGCCCCAGTCTGTAACGTACACATCACCGTCTGAGTCCACTGCCACTCCTGACGGTCCCTTCAGGTCACCCACTCCGTTACTGGATGCCTCAAACTTCACCAGTAATTCGCCGGCGGGGGAGAACTTCTGAACACGGTTGTTTCCCCAGTCTGCGACATAGATATCGTCATTCTTATCGATACAAAGGCCCCATGGCATCTCGAAGTCAGCGTCGGCGCTACCTTGTTGACCGAATCCGGACCGGAACTCTCCAATCACGCTGAAATTCTGGACCCGGTGGTTCATGCTGTCCACAACCCAGATCGTGTCATGGGAGTCGAACGCTACGCCTGATGGCCCGTTGAGGGAGCCTACTTCACTGCCCGACCTACCGAAGTGATACCGGAAAGCCCCTTCCGCATCAAAGACAGATATCCGGTTCAGGTACTCGTCTGAGACGTAAACCCGACCGTCCTGGTCGGTATCGATGGAGCGCGGCCACATAAAGCGGCCATCCTCACCTCCGAACGAACCGAATTGACCTTGGAACTCGGAATCAAAGTTGATCTTGCTGACTCGCTGCCCCAACTGCTCCACGCCGCGGCTCAGCACATAGATGCGGCCATTCTTGCCTAGAACAAAATCCTGGGGCGACCAGAAGCCCTGGCCTGATTGGCTGTACATGCCGATGCAGTGGCTATAGTCGAAGACCCGCCCGGCGGCAACTGTGGTTAGCATGAACAGCTCCAGATGGGTGGATCCGCGCTCGGCCGAATCATACGAATGACATCTGCTCGAACTTTCCACCGACGATGGGGACGGGATCTAATCCCAGCCACTGGTCCACCAATGACGAGTAGAAGCCCCTGAAGTCGTAGTTCGGCGTCAGATCTCCTTGGCTTAGGTCCTCGGGCTTGAGCGAGGGATATTGACCATACATTCCACCCTTTACCCGGTCCCCGATGACAAACGCCGCCCCTGCAGCTCCGTGGTCGGTGCCTGTCCCGTTGTCTTTGACCCGCCGTCCGAACTCGCTAAATAACATCACGACCACGTTTTCGCTGGCGTTGTGCTCCTTCAGGTCTGCGAAGAAACTGTCCAAGGCCTCTGAAATCTCGATCCACAACTTGGCATGGGAGCCAGATTGGTCGAAGTGGGTGTCGAAGGGCCCGTGGGATGTGTAGAACACCTGAGTGCCAAGATCGGCCAGATGGACCTGGGCGACGTCTTTCAAGGACCTGGAAATCGTATTGTTAGCGTATTCGATAGTTGAAGAATAACGTTCCGGCGCTTGTTTGATTATGTCAGCGCCTTTCAAGGCATCCAGGCCGGTTTGTCCAAGGTATTCCATGGTAGGCCCGGTGCCGATAGCCGGGGCGTACATGCGAGCGAAGCTATCCAATAACTGGTCACGTTCTTCGTTGGAAGTGAGGCTACGGACAGATGAGAACACGCCATATGTCGCCAGGTTGTTCACCGATGTTACCGGCACTCCCCGCATGGCCATTGCCCTGGGTAGGCCTTGTCCAAAATTCACGCCTTTCAGTACGTTCTCCCCAGCCGGGTCCAGATCGCGGATTACCTTGGCGACCCACCCGTCCACGCCGATGCTGTCGGGTTCGCAGGTGTGCCAGATATCCATGGCGCGGAAGTGAGAACGAGGCGAATTTTCAAATCCGACGCCGTGGATTATGGCCATGTTGCCTTTGTCGTAGATATCTTTAAACGGTTCCACTTCAGATCGGAAGGCTAGTTCATCGTTAATGGGAAGCACCAAATCTTGAGGTATGTTGACCTTGGGCCGGTTGTCCCAGTAGAGCGGATTGGTGTAAGGCACGATAGTGTTCAGGTAATCGTTGGCGCCGGTTAGCTGCAATATGACCAATACCGGGTCTTTCTTAGTTGACGTCAAGTTAGCCCTCCCGGTGCGTCGAGGCTGGTATCTGATTAGGCAAATTGAAAATCTCTCGATGCGGCGATGAGGGTGAGTATCTTGCCCACCTTCTTTTCCGATTCCACAACAGCTTCATCCGAATCCCAGGCCAGGTCTCCATTCTTGAGGGAGTGAGTCAGCAACTCCCTGAGTGTGGCGTCGCTGACCATCAGAGGCCCTATGGCATCGAGACAGGCCGCGATTGCTTGCTGCGGAGTGGTGGCGCCGAACGACCTGACCCGATCAATCATCACCCGTACGCCAGGGAGCGAGGTGTCTCCTAGAACCCCTGCCGCGAAATTAACGCGGCGCATCAGGGCTCCGGCGTCGATCCACGCCTGTCCGGTGTGCCAACCTTCCACGCTAGGCGGGTTGAGTAACTCCTGCCCCTGCCATCCGCACTCTAGCGCCAGATTGTTGTAGCCTGGCCGGAAGCCGTCATGACTCCCTGCTATCCGCACCGTCCCCACGATCAGTTCTGCGGGGCTCTTGACCCGGGCGTACTGGGAGTTCTTGAAGAAGTCGGAGTTGAACAAGGCTCTCAGGATGGACCGGATATCGCCGTTAGACTCGTTATATGCATCGACCAGTATCTCGATCGCCTCAGGGTCCGTGGGAGGGGTAGTGTTCCAGCTGGACACCGCTGGCTCGTCTGCCACGAAGAACCGGTAAAGATGTCGGGCCAGGAATCTAGGGGAAGCCGGTTGATCGACGATGATTCCCATGATGTCTTCGCCGTCGAAGTTGCCGGTGTGCCCTAAGAACGTCTTTTCTTCTCCATCATGGTCTTCGGGCTTATAGGCGAACTTCCAGTAAAATCGGCCTAAGGGATTTCGGGGAATCTTGGGCGCTATCGACCACCCAGTAAAAGCCCTAGCGGCGTTTTGGATGTCGTTCTCGGTGTAGTTTCCCTCTCCAAGGGAGAATAGCTCCAACAATTCCCGGCCCCAGTTCTCGTTGATGGCTCCGAAGTGATTGCCGTGATTGTCCAGCCAGAAGATCATGGCCGGTGACTTGGCAAGCTCGATCAACAGGTCGCGGTAATTACCCAGTCCAAACTCTCGGAACATAGCGATTTGGCGGGTGAGTTCAGGAGGGTTGTCCACCTTGGCGTTGCTGGTGGCGAATAACTGATGCCAGAAGAGGGCCAT
>CAJWGH010000007.1 GCA_913031095.1 uncultured Chloroflexota bacterium
ATAGCAACCCGGGCATCAGTCAATTTGGGGGCTTCGACCCAAGGTGTGTGCTCAAAGGGTGCGGTTCTAGTTTTCATATTGCCTTGAAGTGCCTTAGGAATATCCTCCCAACGGACCATATCAACTACCTCGTAACCCGCACAGACGGCAGTATCGCCTCTAGACGGAATATTAAAAGGGTCTAATCTCCGTTAAATATATAGCGTGTTTCGTGGTGCCTGTATACTCTTATCCTGAACTTTCTATGAAGAGGAATAGCAATGGGTTGGTCCAGGCACCACAAGAATGGTTTGATTCACGGTTCACTGCAGCGCTCGTGGCCCGGTTACACGCTGACGGCCACCCGCGGCGGATTGTACGCCAACTTGCTGGATATGCGAGGTGAAGTCTGCCACCGGTGGTACAGCTCCGAGGGACTTAATTATGGTTTCCTGTTGCCCAACGGTAACCTACTGGCCAGGACCGGTTCCGCTCCCGAGGGGATGGGCATAGGCGGTTCCTCAAAATCGATCGTGGAACTTGACTGGGATAGCAACGTGGTCTGGGAGACCAGATTCCCGCTACTGCACCATGATTTCCATCGCACTGATGCAGGTACAACCCTCGCACTCGCCTGGGAGATTCTGCCCAAAGAACTGTCGGCTACTGTTAGTGGCGGCTACCACGAGGATGAGCCCGGCCCGGACATGTGGGGCGATAAAGTGGTAGAGATTGCCCAAGACGGTTCAGTTATGAACACCTGGAACGCTTGGGAGCACCTGGATCCGGCTATTGATGTCATCTGCCCCTTGGAGAACCGCCGCGAGTGGACCCATGCCAACTCCATCAGCTTGACACCTGAAGGTGAATTTTTGATCAGCTTCCGGCAGACCAGCACTATTGGCATTGTGGACCGGAAGACCGGGGAATTCACCTGGAAATGGGGGCCAGGCGTAGTTTCACACCAGCATCATCCGACGATGTTGGATAACGGAAACATACTGCTGTTCGATAACGGCGCGCACCGCCGGGGAATGAACTTCTCGAAGGTGATAGAGATAGATCCTAAGACCAACGAGATCACCTGGGAATACCAGGGAGACCCTCCGCTTTCGTTCTACAGCTACAATATCAGTAGCGCAGAGAGGTTCCCCAACGGAAATACCCTAGTATGCGAGGGTGCTCCGGGCAGGGTTTTCGAGATTACTCAGGGCGGCGAGATCGTTTGGGAGTACATCAGCCCGTTCTTCGTGGAGAATCTCCCAACCGCCGGCGGCAGCCGGTTTGGTAATGCGAACGCCGTGTTCCGTGCCCACCGTTACGCAGAAGACCACCCGGCCTTTGCGGGCAAGGACCTAGACCCGAGCAGGCACGCGAACTTGAACCGCCTATACAGTTGAGTGACTCTAAGCTTCTTTGTGTTCCATCAGCCACGGCATTTCTTGGACCTCGGGTGACATCCATCGCCTGGCGTCCTGGAATCGGTTCTCTTCCATCTCCACCCCAAGGCCGTCGGCCAGCCGGGTCATGAAGTTGAAATTGCAGGTTATCAAGACCGTGGCCAGTATCTGCTGATCGTCCAACCCCAAGCTACGCAGTTTTTCCAGGTCGGCTTTTCTGTTACTGGACGGGTCTTTGGTGAGCTGGACAGCGAAATCCAACATGCCCCTGGTTTGCGGGTCAAGATCAGCTTTGGTGTAGTCGTGCATGATGTGGCTGGCGAACTCCGGGTCGTCAGAATGCTGACGGAGGAACCCTCCGTGGGCTAGGGTTCAATACCGGCATGTATTAGCGGCTGCCACGACCGTCGATATGGCCTCCTCTTGCACTCTAGTGAGGACGGAAGCGCCGAAAGTGATATTGGCGTTTAGGTTCCGCACGGCGTCCATCGCCTTCTTGTTGATGGACATGCATGAAATTACCGCTGGGAGATCAACTTCTTCTTCCCTAATCCACGACATGGGTTTACTCCTAGTTTGGGCTCGAATCACCCGAATCAAATGGATGTTCCTAGTTTGGATGCGCTGCTCAGGAATTGGCTTCCTGGATCCTGGCCCAGTATTCTGTCCACTCTTCCCGCATACCTTCTTCGGTCTTTCCGGGGGTGTAGCCGGGCGAGACGAAGGGCGCCGCTTTGGTCACGGTGATTAGCACGTACCCTTTGGCCGGCAGGCCTGACCGTTGGATTCCACGACTGCCGGTCGTGTAAGCGTCATTGATCTCTTCGAAAAGGTCGCCGTTTGTTAGTATCTCGGCAGTCCCTTTGAACCTGTAACCCTTGCGGAGGAATGAGTCCAGCACGTTCAATTCGCAAGCAGGGTTGTGACTGAGGTTTTCGATGGTGACAGGGGAACCTAAGTTGGCGAATACTAGGTGGTCATCATCCCAGACGGTTGATGTGCCTTTGGGGGACAGGTTGGGTGTGCCGTCTTCACACACGGTAGCCATGAAGCCCATGCGCTGCTGTCGGACCACCCGTTTCATATCGTCGGTTAAGATTCCCATATTTACTCCTCTTAGAGAACGGTAGAATAAAGAACGTCTAGAAAAGGCTTCCTATCTGATCCAATCGGCGGCCCTTTCTGCTATTACTATGGCCGTGGCGTTGGTGTTGGCGCGCACAACGTTGGGACATATGGACAGGTCGACCACACTCAGGTTCTGAAGCCCGCGCACACGGCAGTATTGGTCGACCACGGCCATGGGATCTGATTCTGGGCCCATCTTGCAGGTGCCTGAGGTGTGCTGAGTGGTGGCTGTGTTCCGACGCAGCCAAATGTCCAGGGCGTCATCGGTGGCCATATCGGTGTCGGTAGGCGAAATCCGCCGCTCCACGATAGCCTCAAACGATGGGTGCTCTAGGAACTGAAGGGAAAGGTGGATGGCTTCCCGCATGCGTTGCCGGTCCCGCTCAGTCTCGAAGTACCTGAAATCCAGGTGTGGCTGATCACTTGGGTCGGCGGAGGTCAGTGTCAGCTCCCCAGCGCTATCGGCTAGTTTCAAGATACATGTGATGCGCATGCCGTGGGGACGGTCAGGGCTGCGGCCCTGCAACGG
Organism: uncultured Chloroflexota bacterium; assembly: GCA_913031095.1. Next base: position 3,037 of record CAJWGH010000007.1, read on the forward strand.
ATCTCCCGCCCGCAGACCAGTGAATGATGAGGGAAATAGTTGCATGTCGTTCCGGGTGTCGGAGCCCTCTGCAGTGTAGCGCAGTCCGTTCTGGATGCGAGGCTCGATCGTGGCCAGCTTGACCCCATCTTTAGGCTCAAGCTCCACGGTGACCAGAGGATGATCTCGCAGGTTCTGGCCGACGCCTGGCAGATCCTTCACTAGTGGGATGCTGTGTTCAGCTAAGTGGTTGGCCGGCCCCACTCCTGATAGCAGGAGTAACTGGGGCGATGCGATACCTCCGGCACAGAGAACTATCTCGCAACCTTCCACAGTGAATGTCTCGTTGCCGCTCTCAACCTCTACTCCTACGGCGCGGTCCCCATCGAAGAGCACCTTGTGGGCAAGAACGTTGGATTTGACGGTGAGGTTGAGTCTGTGTCGGTTTGGGTTTAGGTAGGCTATGGCAGCGCTGGTCCGGATGCCATTGGGGTTGTTCATGGGCACGGGGCCTGTTCCCGTAGAGTCAGGGTTGTTCATGTCCGGGTCTTCAGGGAACCCGGCGGCCAACGTAGCCTCGTGAAAAGCCTCGTTTATCGGCAAAAACTTTTCCTTCGGTAGCCGCCAGACTGGTATTGGGCCGTCGGTCCCGTGGAAATCGTCACGTATGTTCTGGTCAGTTTCCAATTTGCGGAAGAAGGGTAGCAGATTCAGGAAATTCCACTCGTCGTTGCCTTCCGCAGCCCAGCTGTCGTAGTCTTCGGGAACTCCCCGGAGGAACACCTGGCCGTTCACCGAACCTGATCCGCCGATGACTTTGCCCCGCGCCACTTGCATGGGCACCTGCTGTTCAGGAGTTCCCTGGCCCCGATATGCCCAGTTGAACGGTGAATCGATGTCACTAGCATCTTGACTGTAGCCCAGTTTCAGCTCGTCGGGCATGAGTTCTAAGTCTGGATAGTCCGGACCGGCTTCCAACAGCAGTACGGAGCAGACTGGGTCTTCGCTTAGGCGGGTTGCCAGGGTGCATCCAGCAGAGCCCCCGCCGACTATTACGACGTCGTACTTCATGTCATTCCTTATTCAAGTGTGGCGGCAGACTGCCCAAGTAGATTCATGGTGCGGTCTAAAGAGTGTACTTTGTCTTTTCCTGCCAGGACGGGAGAGGCCAGTACTTCGGTGGCCCCTGCGGCAAATAGCTCCCGGATACCTTGAGCCACAATCTCTTCGTCCCCAGAGATGACTATGCCGTCGGCCATGGCGTCGCTCCATACACCGTTGGTCGCCTCCGGATAACCTGAAGCCACCATCATGTTTTGGTAGAAGGGGAGCCTGGGATGTCCGAACTGTTCCTTAAGGCCTGATCGAACTTCTTCAGGGTTTTCGTTGACGCAGACTGCTGCGTGGGCGATTAGCGAGGGTGTTGGCCGTCCAGCCTCTTTGGCGCCTTTGCTCATCGCAGGAAGGGCAACGTCTCGCAAGTAACCTGCAGGACAGAGCCAGCTTATCGCTCCGTCGGCTATTCCTCCTAGAAGCTCGAAGGAACCCTTGCTCAAGGCTGAGCCCATAACCGCAACATCCAACGGTCCCGGAATTGTGGCACGGGCCTGGTAATGTTTACCTTTGAAGTCTACGGAACCGTTTTGCAGCAGGTCCTTCAGTATCTGGATATATTCTCGGAGATGACCCAGTGGAGCGTTGAAATCGATTCCCATCCCCTCTATGGTCGGGCGGTGGCTGGGGCCTACTCCTAATCGGAAGCGGCCGGGTGCCAATTGCGCCACTACTTGTGCCTGCGCAGCCATGACCAGTGGGTGGCGGGGGTAGGTGGGGACGATGGATGTGCCCATCTTGAGTTTGGTTGTGGACGCTGCTGAGGCGGCAAAACAGGTCATACTGTCCAGGCTGGCCCCGCCGGCTGTCATCCAGACTCCTTGGATCCCTAAGTCCTCGGCCTTTTGGATGTTGCCCTGGACTTCAGTAATTGTCGCGCCCTGCACCTGCACTCCGAGTATTTTCTCTGCCATTTTTACTCCGTGGAAGTTTTAGTTATCTGGGCTGAGCGGAAAGAGTAACTACCTGAGATGGGCGTCAGATGCTGGCGAACATCAAGGGGACCATGGCTTGGTAGGCCACGTCGTTGGCCATGCCCATCACCAGGCCAGCCCGGGCGTCGCGGAAATACCGTTCGATAGGTGACCTGCGGGCGAAGGCGGTACCTGTGAAGCAGGTCATGAGGTCTGATGTCGTCCTGACCGCGGCCTCCGAACAGTTTACCTTGGCTTGCATGTACGGCAGATCGTCATCGCTTCGGCCTTCATCGAACACGATGGCGGCCGACAGCATCAATGCGCGGGCCGCTTCAATCTGTGTGCCTATCTCAGCCATGCGTCGTTGGTAGATGACATTATCCAGCCTCCTGTGTCCGCTACGGTACTCTCTCGGCATCTCCTCCAAAGCGATCTCGTATGCACCGGAAGCGATTCCAAGATAGGCCGCAGCATAGGTCAGGCTGAGCATCGGTCGAAGGAGCCGGTCGGTGTCTTCAAAAATCGTGTGTTCCGAGCCCAAGAGGTTTTCTTCGGGCACGAATCCAGAGAATTTAACCGGTGAACTCGAGTTTCCGCGCATACCGTGGCCGTCCCAAGGTTCTAGAATCTCCCAGTCAATTTTGTCTTCCTCGACGAACAGCTTGGTGGCGCTTCCCTGGGGGGTGTTTTCGCCAACTCGCGTCCGCACTTCGAAGTGGGTCACGTGTCCAGCCGAGGTCACATATGCCTTGCGTATGCCGTCCAACTGATACCCTCCGGAAACTTTCGTAATTGCGGCCAGAGTGCCTACAGGTGTCCAGTCGTCGCCTGCACCTGCCGATTCCCCACCCGCAGCAGCGGAGAATATCTCTCCTTTGGCTAAAGGTTTAACGAACTTCTCCACCTGGTAGTCCGTCGGAATCCGGGAGAGTATCTCCACGCCCTCTAAGTGCATTTTGTAGCACATGGCCGTCGAGGGGCACTTCTTAGACAGTTCTTCCACGATCACGCAGGTAGTGACCATGTCTTCACCAAGTCCGCCATGTTCCCTGTCCACTCTGAGGCCCCATAGACCTTCTTTACGGAGTGCTTCCAGGGATTCGCTTGGGAACTGGCCTAATTGGTCAACCTCCGCAGCGCGGTGGGACAACTCTCTGGCGGCGATATCCCTGGCGCGTTCTTGCCAGCCTAACTGGTGCTTGGTCAGAGGGAAGTAGGCCATGCTTGCTCCTGCGCTGGTTTCGGCGGTCCATGGTAGAGACGCCTGGACTATAGGGCGGCACATCGTACTCGTCAACATGAGGGCTATCAGCTGCCAACGGTCGCCCGGTAGATCGCTCTTTGCATGCACGTCAGGAATTGAGCCTGCAGCCCACCGAGGTTACAATCCTAGAGTAAGGAAATGCGTATCCTAAAAGAAGGTTTCATGAGCGCAACCCAGCACTGGACTGAGATGGTTAGGTTAGAACATGCCCAGTCCGACAGTATGCGTAAAGAAGACCCGCCCTCAGATTCATGGAGCAACTTTGCCCATCAGTTTCGCGCTGATCCCGGCCGGACTGACGACGCATTGGTTAACCATCTGCGCCGTTCTATAAGACCTGGTTTGGTGGTTATGGACGTAGGAGCAGGAGGCGGCCGTCTGGCGCTACCCTTGGCCCTAGATGCGGAGAAAGTAATCGCCATTGAGCCGTCGCCCAGTATGTGCCGGGTGTTGTGTGGCGTGGCTGAAGAGTTCGACGTAACGAACGTTGAAATCGTTGAATCAGGCTGGCTTGAAGCCGAGGTCACCGAGGCAGATGTAGCTATCTGCGTTCATGTTCTCTACGTCATCCAAGATATCGAGGCGTTCGTTAGGAAACTGGAGGAGCATGTCAGCGAAGTGATGGTGGTGATGTACCAGTCGCCGCCTCAGTCGCAGATTTATCCTCTGTGGGAATTGGTGCATGGCGCCCCCAGGCTTCCCCTGCCCAGCCTCCCTGAATTCTTAGACGTACTGGATCAACTACGGATCAGACCTGACGTGAACGTAGTCCACACCGAACATAACCGTGGTTTCGAAAGCCTCAATGTAGCCAAAGAGCAGTTGGCACGTCGCCTGTACGTTCTGCCTGAGACGGCCGAGATGGAACGTCTTGAAGCGCTGCTGCCTCGGGTTTTGGAGGAAAAAGACGGTAGATTTTCCATCAAAGACGCCATCCGATTGGAGCCCTGGGTGATCTCCTGGCAGCCTGGCAGCTAATGCCCGGACCGAGGCTGGATTTATTCTAACCTAGGCGGTTTCTTGCTCATGGCCAGTGCCCCGACCATGCCTGCCACTGAGCCGAAGGAGGCCACCGCGAACGTCCAGTTCATGCTCAGATGGTCGGCTATCGCCCCGCCCACGGTGGGTGAGAAGGCACTGCCGAGGCCCGCTCCAACCGACATCAGCCCAAAGGCGGCTGCGGAGAATTGCACTGCTACGTAGTCTCCTGCAGCGGCGGCGCAGACAGTGTAGGCGGCCCGGAGCGTGAACCCCAGCAGCACAGAGGCGACGATGAAGCTGGCTATGCCTGGAAGCGTCGCCATTAGGATGAATGCTACACCCTGCAGCAGGAAAGAGTAGAAAAACGCCTGGCCTCGGCTGACTTGGTCAGACATCCTTCCCCACAGCACGCCGCTGGTCACGCTTAGCAGTCCGATCAGAATCACTAACTGCCCGGCTGTTGCGAGGCTGATGCCATTCTCCTGGGAAAGATAGACGCCGAAAAACGATGTGAAGATGTTTTGTGACCACCCCGAGTTGAAGGCGAGAAAGGTGACCAGCCAGATCATGGGGTTCTTGTAGGCTGCGATCGGCCAGGCGCCGTGTGCCTGGCTGGGACTCTGATGGATGCTAGGAATACCTTCGGGACTGGCTATAGGCCGCTCCCTAAGGAACAGTAGAGAGATTGCCCCGATACCGATGGCCAGACCACCGAACGTGAACCAGGAGTGACGCCAACCGTCATCAACGTCACGTCCCACAAGCAAAGGCACCACAACTCCGGCAAATATGAAGGCGAAGCTCCCTCCTGTGGCTGCCAGACCGGCAGCTAGGCCCCGGTCCTGTTGTCGGAACCAACGTGAAAGTAAACCCATCATCGGAGTAAGGGCCATACCGGAGCCTACGCCCATCAGCCCGGCGGCCAGTAAGACCGGAGGATAGGTCTGGGCGAGACCCAAAAGGATCATCGCTCCCCCTACCACTACGGAGCCTATTCCGATGATGAAACGGCTTCCGTACCGGGGAGCAATGGTCCCGGAGATTAGGGTGCTGGCCATGCGGACCACGGCCGTTAGGGTGATTACGAAGCCAGCCTTGGTGTGGGACAAGCCGAGGTCTACTTCCATGGACGGAAGCGTTAAACTGTGGGCGAATTGGGTGAACCCTGCACCCCAGTTGACCAGCATTCCGGTGAGCAGCATCACGCCTGTGTATGAGAACAACCAGTCTGGCGCGAGGTTCAACGGCTTATGGGGTCTCATCTAGCGTACAAAGCTGATCAACGGAGCCGTAGGGTTTTAGCGCAAGGGCCGGAAGAAGTCGCGGACATCCTCCACCAACCTGCCAGGTTCTTCCAATGCCGCGAAATGTCCGCCGGCGGGCATGACCGTCCATTGCTGCACGTTGTAAGAACGCTCGGCCCACTCACGCGTCGGAACGCTTATTTCGGCCGGAAACACTGCGATGCCACAGGGGACCTCGATCTTTTCACCTTGGTTGAGGTTCCATGGTTTCCGCAGAGTCTCGTAGTAGAGTTTGGTCGACGATCCTATCGATTGTGTGACCCAGTAGATGGTGATGGTAGTGAGCAGCTCGTCTTTGGTGAACCGCTTTTCCACATCACCTCCACAGTCGCTCCATGTTCGATATTTCTCCACGATCCAGGCAGCAAGCCCAGCGGGGGAATCGTTCAGACCGTATGATAGGGTCTGGGGCTTGGTGCCTTGGATGTGGGCGTAGCCACCTTCGGCGGCCTGCCAGTCTGCTCGTTTCTGGAGTAGTCCCTGCTCGGCTTCGGACAGCTCTCTGGAGCCTGGGCCCATGTAGGGTATGGGGCGCGTGACTGATGTGGAGTGGATGCCTGTGACTTTGTCGCCGTGGGCAAATCCTAGTTGGGCGGTAACGCTTGCGCCCCAGTCGCCGCCCTGAGCACCGAACCTTGGGTAGCCTAGGTTTTCCGACATCAACTTTGCCCACATATCGCCGATGCTGAGTACGTCCAGTCCACGCTCGGCTGTGTGACCGGAAAACCCGTAGCCGGGCATAGATGGCACCACCACATCGAAGGCATCTGCCGGGTCTCCCCCGTGACCGGCCGGGTCGCTGAGTAGAGGGATAATCTTGTGCATTTCGAAGAACGTGCCGGGCCATCCGTGTGTCACCACTAGAGGCATAGGGTTTGGCCCTTTGCCTTTCTCGTGGATGTAGTGTATCTCCAGGCCGTCGACCTCAGTCTTGAAGTGGGAGAATGAGTTGATCAGCTCTTCTTGGGCCCGCCAATCGAAATTGGTGCGCCAGTACTCCACCAGCTCTTTGACGTAGTCCAGATTGCTGCCGTAATCCCAGCTGGTGCCCGGCAGCTCGTCCGGCCATCGCGTGCGCTCCAGTCTGGATTTTAGGTCTTCGATGACGGAGTCTGGTATATCTACCTTGAACGGTTCAACGGTCATGGCGATTCTCTCCTGAGTGATTAGGCGGGCAAGACTTGCTCGGTGCGGTTAGCCGGCAATTCCGAGTCAAAGGAATTGACTACAAAGGCGATCAAGGCGTAGTTCCCCATCGTGAGCGTAAGCTCAATCAAGCCCTGTTTGCCGAACTGTTCGAAGGCGTTCTGGTACGCGCCCCGGCTAACCCGGTGCGTGCGGTAAAATTCCCGGCCGTACTTTATGACGGCTTCCACATCAGGATCCATGGCGGGCAGTTCGGTCCGGTCACGTAGGGCGTCAACAACGGCGTCGGGAACCCCGGCGGCACGGGCCGAGGCGGCATGGGCGTTCCAGACGTACATGCAGTCGTTCTCGCGGGCCGTGACCAGCATAGCCAATTCTAATATCTTGTCGGAAAGTGAAGAGTCGTTTCTGAGGTATTGGTTCAGGGCGGTAGCCAATTGCTGGGCTTTCGGAACGTGCCAGAGTATCGATCCTGGGCCAACTTGGGGCACCGATCCTGCGCCAGCAAGAAGCTGGTCAAATTCGGTTGCTTGGTCGTTGGGAACTGTTTCTCTGGATGCTGCGGGAATTCTACCCATGATGGTCTCCTGAAGTAAGCGTTTTTGAGGCTTGGGAGCGGAGGCTTCTAACGTACGCGCCAGTTTTTGGGTTGTCAATCTCCCGAATTAGGTGCGGTTCGTGCCGATGATTCCATGACGTTTCTAGGCATCAACAGTCCCGCCATCAACAATGCCCATGATGCTAGAGCAGCTATAGTTAAGCCTGGGAAGAAAGAGCCTGACACATCTCGCAAGGCTCCCACGAATATAGGCGCCACGAACATGGCGAATCCGGAGAATGTCAGGAACGAACCCCAGACCACGGCTACCTTCTCGGGAGTCATGCCATTCATTTGCATGGGCAGGGTGAGCAGGGTTGGGACGTAGAGCCATGACCCCACGCCCATGACTATCACCGCTGGGTATATCAGTTGCGGCTCGGTGAAGAGAATGGCGCCTAACCCACCGAGGCTGGCCATGAGTCCTGATGCGGCGAACAGAACTTTGGGCGATCTTACTCTGAGCGCTACGGCCCCGCCGACCAAAACGGCAAACACTCCGACCAGAGGCAGCATGCCCGTGATGAACCCAGCCTGGGATAGAGATATACCACGGTTCTCGTTGTAGAAAGTTGGCAGCCACCCGGTGAAAGCCGTGTATTGGACCAATATGCCTGCGTCGGCAGCCAGGAGAAGCACGACCGGACGATTACGCAAAACGCCGCCAACTTCCTGAAGAGTTATACCTTGGTCGGACATGGGAACGCCGCCCGACTCTCGGCCTAATATCATCCACGCAATCAGGCCGGCAACTCCAGGCAGAGCGAACACTGTCAGAGCCGTCTGCCAATCTATAAAATCAGATAGAGGGGCAGCTGTGGCCACGGATAGAGCGATGCCCAGGCTCAACGCTGCTGTGGTAAGAGCGTTCATGACCGTAATCTCTTTGGTCGGGAACCACTGCATCAACAAAGGGCCAGAGGCTGTCAGTACAAATGCGAACCCCAGGCCGATGACTGACCGGAGCAGGACCAGGGTGACGAAATTGGGCGCTAACCCCGAGAGAGATAACAAGGCTATAGATGCCCATCCGACGACGAATGACCGTCGGATACCAACCCGCGCTATAAGCATGCCGCTGGGTAGCCCTAAGGCTGCTGCTACGAGGAGAGGCAAAGCTACTAACAGGCCAGCAGCTGCTCGACTGATCTGGTACTCGTCGATGACTAGTGGAAAGATGGGCGATACCGTGAAGATGTTAAGCCCAACACTTAAGTGTCCGGATAAAAGCAGGGCCGCAATCACAAACCGGTACTTGCTTAAGCTCAAATTGCTGGTCGCGGGGTCGTCGGGCATCTTATGACTAAGGGAACAAGCGGCTGTCGGAATTAGCTTCTAGGTCACCTTCAGACAGGGGCAAGATGAGTTCCGGGCCGCGGTTCTTAACCGAGTTGACGGTTTCCGCCACCCGATGTGAGGTGAGCAGGTCTTCGGGCGCGGGAATCAGCAAGGGTTCTAGATTTGCTGGGTCTTCAGTCAGCGGATCCAGCCATAACGCCTGTGTCTCACCTGATAAGATGACCGGCATTCGGTTATGAAGCGGTTCGATGAACGAGTTGGCGAACGTTGTGACAATGGTGCACGAGCGGACCACTGGACCCTCTGGGGATTTCCAAGTCTCCCACAGGCCGGCAAAAGCCAAGGGTTCACTATTCTTGGAGTAGATATAGGTAGGAAGTCTGCGTCTGCCGTCTTTCTTCCACTCGTAAAATCCGTTCGCCAACACCAGGCAACGCCGTTTCTTGAATGCCGCCCTGAATGCAGGCTTGGTTGAGACCGTCTCGCCAACGGCATTGATCATACGGGCTCCAACTTTCAAATCCTTGGCCCAGAATGGGATCAAGCCCCACCGCATCACTTCGCCCCGTCTTTGGCCGTCGTTGGTGACGGTTAACACCGCTTGGGTAGGTGCGATGTTGTATCTAGGGCCGTGATCAATGAATTCAGAGTCGGTGAACTCGGATGGGAAACCGAACCGTCCCTGAAGTTCGTCCGAATTAGACGTAAGGGTGAATCGACCACACATTTAGCACCATACCCCGGTCACGACTGATCGGGTCTGTAAAATAATAATCTTGCCGCTCTAACCGACCAAGACTCAATGGACCGGGCTGGGATGTTCAGGTTGCCAGCAAGCGTTGGCGAAACACAATGATCTTATGAATATCGATAGAAAGGATGGAGTGGCTACTACGTTCACGTTAAGATTGTGTTTGACTTCGGAAGCGGCACACCCGAAGCGGTAGATACATAAGCAGCTAGCGCTTAGCCGATCACCTCTTTGAATTGCTGTATGGCATTGATGTGATCTTGGGGCGAATTCAGGCCGGCCCGCATTGTATTGACGGATACGTGAGTAGCCCCCATATCTTCCCACACCCGTGCCTGCTCTTGCCAGAATTCTGGATCTCCGTCGCCGAAGTTGATTCGGGGCTCCATCCCGATAGTGGCGGCATCACGGCCGGCTTCCTTGGCAAATACCTTCAGCCTTTCAACGGTGGCCTTTGCATCATCGCCAGGCTGCATTTGTGGGAACCAGCCATCGGCCAGTCTGGCGACACGGCGCAGCACACGGTCTGTGGGCACTGGATTCGCCCTGCCCCCGGCCCCCATCCAGATAGGTATTGGTCTTTGTACCGGCTGTGGGTTGACACCTGCATAGTCGACTTTGTGGTACCGGCCTTCAAATTCCACAACTTCTTGTGTCCAGAACTCTCTGAGGAGTCTGATCTGCTCCGCGTAGCGCTGACCGCGATCACTGAATTCTTGGTTTAGGGCTTCGTACTCAACGTGATTCCAACCCACGCCTACTCCCAGCCTGAGACGTCCACCGGTCAACAGATCAACCTCGGCGCCCTGCTTGGCGACCAAAGCAGTCTGCCTTTGCCCAAGAATCAACACCGCGGTCACTAGCTCGATCGTGGTGGTGATGCCGGCGAGATAGCCGAATAAGACGAACGGCTCGTGGAACATGGATTCCGAGGTGTAGCTACCCTGCCAGTTGGCGTGGTGGCTAGTGTCTGCGCCCAGAACATGGTCATAGACCATCATGTGGGAATAGCCCAACTCCTCTACTGCCTGCACATAGTCGCGCACGGCAGCGGGGTCGGCGCCGATCTCAGTCTGGGGGAAAACCGCGCCTGTCTTCATACATCGTCTCCGAATTTTGTTGATCGATCAGTCGTTGGATGCCACGGTCGCGCTAGAAGCGCCTTGGGTCTTCTCTTTGGCCCTGAAATGAGGAATCACGTGCTTGCCGAACATTGTCAGCGTATTCA